>NZ_JBEZNF010000052.1:0-33122 GCF_040653095.1 Streptomyces sp. NPDC048057 | reverse complement strand
CCTTGAACAAGACCGCGACCTCCACCCGGTCCCGACCCTCCACCAGCGCAGACACCGCCAGCAACCGCACAGCCTCCTGCACGTCCGGCGACCACATCCGCGCATCCCCCACCAGATCACTCACATGCTGTCAACGAACCCGAACCCAAAGCGTTTCGGATCAATAAGTGGCCACGAGCCCATCCTGCCCTTCCTACCCACCAGTTCGTTCTGGCTCAATCTGGTGGACTGACGGTTCACCGAGCTTGCCATCAAGAACCTCCGCCGCGTCATTCACCGCTCTGTCAACGGCCTCGAAACTGACATCACTGACTGGATCAAGGCCCCCGACCATTCGTACAACGCAAGACCGCCGAAGAGATCCTTGCATCCCTCGCCCGTTGCTGCCGACGCATCACGAACTACATTGTCGAGGCCGTTTCCAGCCTCACCCTCAACCCGGGATCAGCCTGCCTCCAGCTTCGACCGGTCACTACAACCAGCGGCGGACGCTTCCTCCCGCACGGATCCATCAGCGCATCAGGCTCCTCATGCACGTACAGGAAACCAGAGCCTTCTCCGGACGAATCCAGACAGAGACTGACAAGCCGTCGCTGGATGGGCGCAGTTGCCTCGTTCGCGGCGCGGAGCGACGAAAGTCGATTCGCGCCCGCTGTCGGCACCCATACGCGGAGGCACGCCGGCCATCGCCCCGGCAACGTGCACGGTCCATGCCAGACACCGCAGCGCGGACAGCGTCCGTGCGCGGGCCACAGCCACGCCTGGCGCGTCGGGGGAGTTTCGGCCATCTTAGAATGCGTACGTAATTTCCCTGATGTGCAGGATCGGCCGTGGCATGAGAGTCATCACGTTGGTACGCAAGCAGGTTCCCAAAACGCCTGAGGTGTCGATGCGTTACGAAATACTGGGCCCTCTGCAGGTACGCAGAGGGGACGAGATTCATTCGCTAAGCGCCCCAAAGACCGAGATCACGCTGGCCTCCTTGCTCATAGGGGCGGGCCGGGTAACCACCAAAGAGCAGCTAATCGTAGATATATGGGGCTCGCGCCCTCCTCGACGAGCCGCAGCCGCCCTGCACGTGTACATATCGCAGCTACGTAAATTCCTTGTGGCGGCAGGAGATCGACAAGGGAAGGCGATTTCCACCAGATCCTCCGGCTACCTATTCCAGCTCCGCGGCGCAGAATACGACGTGACGGACTTTCGTACTGCGATGCGAAATGGCCGGGGGCACCAGCACGCGGGGCGCTACGAGGAAGCGTTGGAATGTTTCGACCGGGCACACTCGCTGATCCGAGGGCCGGTCCTGGATGGACTCGCGGAAGGGCAGGTCCTGAGCTCCTTCGCCGCGTGGGCCGAAGAAGAACACTTGGAGTGCCTGGAATTGTCCGTCGACGCGCACACCGCGCTCGGACGGCACCGCGAAGTGCTCAGCCTGCTCAACGGGTTGATCGTGCAGTACCCGCTGAGGGAGACCTTCTACCGGCAGTTGATGCTGGTACTTTACCGCTCCGAACGACAGGCCGAGGCGCTCCTGGTCTACCAGTCGGCACAGCGGGTACTCAGGACCGAACTGGGCCTGGAACCCTGCCGTTCGCTGCGCCGGGTGCATCACGCGATCCTCACCTCTGATCGGGCCCTCGACCTCCCTGTGGCGAGCTGACCGTGACCAGACAGGAGATGTACGACCCTCGCGAGCGATGGCTGCGGACCTTCCACCCGAGTCCGGCGGCCGGCACCGAACTCATCTGCTTCCCGCACGCGGGCGGGGCCGCCGGATACTGGTACGGGCTGTCGGCCGCGCTGGCCCCGGATATCGCGGTATCTGCGGTGCAGTATCCCGGTCGACAGGACCGTCGCCACGAGGCGCCTGTCGACGATCTGCATCTGCTGGCCGACAGGATCGCCGCGGTGCTTGGAGGCGGAAGCCACCGGCCGCGGGCATTCTTCGGGCACAGCATGGGCGCCTCGCTCGCCTACGAAGTGGCCGCGCGGCTGGAGCAGACATCCGGCGGAGGGCCGTCGGCCCTCTTCGTCTCCGGCCGTCGCGCGCCGTCCCGGCGCCGTCCTGAGTCACGGTTCCTCAGCGACGACCGGGCGTTGATCGACAACGTGAGGTCGTTAGGAGGCACAGAATCGGATTTCCTGGAGGATCCGGAGATCGTGGACATGATCCTGCCGGCGCTGCGCGGCGACTACAATGCGCTGGCCGAGTACCAGGACACTCCTGGTACGCCGGTGACCTGTCCCGTGGTGGCGCTTGTGGGGGACGAGGACGCCGAGGCATCCATTGAGGACATGCGCGCCTGGCAGCACCACACCACGGGCAGCTTCCGGCTGCGTGTCTTCAGTGGGGGGCACTTCTTCGTGATCGACCGCCTGTCCGGTGTGGCCGAGCTGGTGGCCGGCCTGCTGCCCACGCCCGCATGATCGGCACGGCGGCCGGAGGCAGCAGGCCCTACACAACCGTACGACTCTGTACCGAGACGGCGCTGCGCGAACTCGACGTCTGCTACGAGCCGTTGCCATCCGGCGAGAAGGGCACGCCGCATTGGCCGACCAGTGCGGCCGGAAGGGCGACGCACCCCACGCACTGTGAGACCGGCTGTTGTTCAGTGTCAAAGAGGCGGTTCACAAGGCCTGGCCCCCTCCGGCCGGCACGTTCCTGGACTTCTCTCCATGGCCGACATCACCTTCGACGCCGAACGCAGAGAGTCCGAGTCAGGGCTGCTAGCACCGGGCCCCTGGGTCTGCGGTGTGGAGGTGCGGAGCTTCACCGTACGGTGGACCACCGACGACAGCTTGCTCATCACGGTGGTCGTCGCCCCTCAATTGAATCGTGCCATCAGTCGAACCAGCCCTGACCGTGAACTCACCCCCAACTTTCCATAGATGCGGGAGAGATGAACGTCTATCGTTCGCGGACTGACCCGGAGTTGCCTGGCGATGTCCTTCGTCTTGAGCCCTCTCCCCGCCAGGCCGGCCACCTCGCGCTCGCGCTGGGTCAGTTCCGTAAGCGCGTCCTCTTCACTCCGGTTTGTCGACTGCTCGGGGGCGCGAGCCAGTTCCCGGGCCCTGGTGCCCGCCGGAGTTTCGCCCCCGAACAGTTCCTCGGCCTCTTCGTAGCAGCGTGTGGCCTCGGCCATGAGCCGCCTGCAGCGCAGCACGTGGCCGTGTGCCAGCAGTGCGTGGCCGCGCTGCTCAGGCAGATCACCGGCCGCCGCGTCGACAGCACGTTCCGCCCACTGCTCGGTGCGAACGTCTTCTGTCCTCCGGTCCGCGGAGGCCGCAGCAAGGAGTTCGTAACCACGGGCGGCCAGTACCGCCACCGGTTCGGAGACGCGCCAAGCGCTGTCGCCTTCCGGCAGCAGCAGCGCCAGGGCAGCATCGGCGTCACCGCGGGCAAGGGCCGCCTCGGCGTAAAGCAGGGCCTCCAGTGACATCCTGGGGGGCCTGTCCTCATCTCGCAGGTTCAAGTACTCACGGGGCGGCTCTCCCGACCGTCCGAGCTGCGACCACGCGGCTGCGCTCACCGCCTCCGCCAGCCCGACGTGGTCCGCACGGCCCAACGCAAGGGCCGCGGTCCGCGCCTCGTCCACCGCGGTCAGAGCATCCGCCATCTGCCCCGACTGATAGTGCGCGTAGCCAAGGGTGTTCAGCAGCGGGGGAAGCAAGTGGGTGTCACCTCGTTCGCGCACCGTGGCCAGTGCCCGTTCCACGTGGCTACGCGCAGGCCCGTATCGCCCTATCAACGCCTCGGCCCAGCTCAGTACCAACAGATGACCTGGCAGGTGCTGCGCGGCAGCCCTCCCGGCCGAGAACCCGTCCAACGCCTGGGCTGAGGCGTCCAGCGCGCCCTCGGCCAAGCGGATGTCGATGTCGCTCTCCATTACGGCGCACAGGCCACGCAGCGCCAGCGCCCCAGCCCTAGTCAGAGGGTCGGCGTGCCCTGCTTCCACGGCCAGCATCTCGACGTCCGCGCGAGCGAGGGCCGTCCCGGCGAGCACTTTGGTGAGCTGCTGCTGCACCTGTAGCAGCCTTCTGGTGCTGGTGGCTCTGCTGTGGTCGGCGGGCAGTTCGGCCGTCAGCAGGGCCTGGGCCTCCTCGCCGTGGCCAAGCGACGCGGACACAGCGGCCAGGAAGGTGACCGTATCGGCCCGGGTGCCGTCGCCCGCACCCGACGGGCCAGCAAGGATCTCGTTGCCGAGCTCCTGTATGCAGCGGGCCTCTCCCTCGGCAGCCAGGCCCTGGACCACCGGGCGCCACAGTTCCGGCCCCACTGTCTCCAAGCTGTCGAGGGCGCCCACCGCGCGCTGCAACCGAAGAGCGTAGGCGAGCCAGCGCGCCGCATCGACGGGCCTGCCCGCGTGTAACGCCGTCCGGGCGGCGGAGGCGAGCACCGTTGCGTCGGACGGCTCGATACCGGCGCAGGAACGTTCGATGTGCGGTGCGAGTTCTGTGGGCAGTGCACCCGTGCTACTCAGATGGGCCAGCGCCCTGCGGTGCGCGCCAATCTGCCAGGAGGCGTCGGTGTCGCCGTACACGCAGTGCCGCAGCAACTCGTGGCGGAAGCCCAGCCTGCGCCACCCGTCCGGCACCGTGCGGATCAGGTCCCGGCGCTTCAGGTCATCGAGCGTCCGGGACGTCTCGTCCTGGCCGGTCTCGGCCACTTCGGTGACGGCCGTCATATCGAAGGAGCTGCCGAGCACAGCGGCAGCTCGCAGGATCGTTTTCGCACGCTCGCCCAGCGATGTGGTCTCGGAGAGCAGGCGGGCGCCCAGGCTACTGCGGGCCAGAGCCTCCGGGAACTCTGCGGCAGACTCGGCGTCCGCCTCGGCCAAGGCGGTGAGGTAGAGCGGGTTGCCCTCAGCCCGTTCGTGGAGCTGAGCAAGGCCGGAGCTGTCGGGGGCCCGGCCCAGGAACGTCGCGCTCTGCTGGAGCGTCAAGGAACCCAGCTCGAGCGTGCGCACGGTCCCTGACTCGACGCCGTGCTGGACCGCGACGCGTAGTGAGACGGGCGACTGACGCGGACGGTGCGCCATGACGACGAACAACCTTCCCCCCGTGGGGTGGTGCACCAGCATATCGAGCAGTTCGACGGAGTACGGATCAGCCCAGTGAAAGTCGTCAAGCAGGAGCAGCAGCCCGCCGGAGGCAGTGGGCAGACTCTTGGCCAGGACTCTGCGGAACTCCGCAAATAAATGGAAAGATCCGGGCATTTGAGAACCGGAGCCAGTGGTGGAATCGATGGCCAAGGCGCGGATCAATGCCGCCGCTCCCGGCACGGTTGTACCGGAGTCACTGTCCTGCCAGGATGTGAACGCCGCGATGAAGGGGTAGAACGGCACATGGGTGAAGGCTTCCGAGCCAAGACCGCGCAGTACACACTTCCCTCTCCCAGAGGCCTCCCGGGCCAGTTCGGTCAGTAGACGGGTTTTCCCGGAGCCAGGACCCCCGGCCAGCTCCGCCGCGACGCCCGACTCCGCGCCCCTGGCCCCGACCAGGGTCACCAGCCGACTCAATTCTTCGCCCCGGAGCGGCACTTGCCCTGAGATCTCAGTGGCGGCCATCTTCGCAGGTCCCCTCCCCTACTTGCTGTCCCCGTGGTAGCGCCTGTCGTCGTAAGAGTTCGCACACAACAGGCGCCGAATGCGATGGCGCAAGCGATTTTGTCAGACCTGGCCTCGTCAGCGGTAGAACGCCCGCTACCCATCGCGGACAAAGCGCTGGTTAAGGGCGGCTTTAGAAGGACGGTCGAATCTGGCACTTCACCAAGTGATCGAGGAGCTTTCCCGTGCTCGCTATCCGGGATGCAAAAACCCACCCCGTCGCGTGGTCCCTACCCGTCGGGGACCGCATCGATGTGCTAGTCGACCTCGCGGAGGGCGAAGTCATCGTACGGCAGACGGACTTGGTGATCGAGAACGCCGGCGGAAACCTGCGACTGACACGTGAACACCGCGGTCATTCAGGAGCCGCCGTCGGTTTCGGTCCAGGCTGGCACCTCTCCTGCGGTGTGGACCAGGCAACACCCGATCCTGACGGTGATCCGCTGACCATCACCGACCCACAGGGCCGCGTCACCACGTTGCGCCGCGACCCGCGAGGGCTGGTCACCGAGATCGTGGATCCGCTGGGAAGTACGGCTGCGACGTTCGGTTACGACGAGGCCGCCCGTATGGTGCGGCACACGGACGGGTCCGGCCACTCAACCGTGTTCGAATGGGACGCACATGGTCGGCTCTCGCATATCACCGACCCGACCGGTGGCATCGTCTCCGTTGCGTATACGGTTGGCGCGCCTGAGGGCAAACCGACCGTGGCGGCCGTCGAGTGGACCGGCGACGGCACGTCCAGCCGGATCACCTTCACGTACGGTTCGCGGCTCAGCACCGTGACCGACGGGTCCGGACATGCCACCGTGCTCCGCTTCGACGCACAGGGACAGCTCGCCTCGGTGACCGATCCGGCCGGCAACGTACGGCGCCGCATCTGGGACAGCCAAGGTCTGTGCACGGCCGTCATCGACGCGGACGGGCACGCCACCACGTACGAATACGACACGGCCGGACGGCTGGTCGCACTGCGGCTGCCGACCTCGGCACGTTCGACAGTCGTCTACGCGGACCACCGCAACCCTCTGCTGCCTACCATTCTGCGCGATCCGCTAGGCAACGAACTGCTCCTGTCGTACGACTCCTCAGGACGGCTGGTCCGCACCGGCGCACCGACCCGGAAGCGCCCGCTGGACACCCGCACCTACGACCCCGTACACGGCTCCCTGGCCAGCTTCACCGACGGAAACGGGGACACCACCTCTTTCCACCACGACCACGCGGGGAACCTGGTCCGCGTGACTCCGCCCCCGCCGCTCGGGCCTACCGTCTACCACCGCGACGGGCTGTCCCGGATCACTGCGGTGACCAGCGGCAACGGCAACCGCACGGGCTACCGACGGGACTCTCTGGGAAGGCTCGTCGAAGTCACGGACGAGAACACGGGGCGGACCTTGCTCAGCCTGACCCACGACCCGCTGGGGCGATTGCTCCACAAGGCGGGCGAGGGCTGGTCGTACGACTACGCGTGGACCCGCACGACCGGCGGCAGCCGACTGGCATCGGCCGTGCGCACCGAGGACGGCGCCACCGAGGAGGTCCGCTACACCTACGCCCCCACGGGAGAGCTGACCTCGCTGACGACAGAGGGCGGCACGGTCGGCTACACCCACGACGCGGTCGGCCGGCCCGCATCGGTAACCGGGCCTTCCGGGCGCACCGCGTATCTGTCCCATGACGCTTCGGGCCGCCTGTCCCGAGTGGACTACGGCCAGGCGGTCCAGGAGATCCGTTATGACGCCTCAGGACGCCGCATTGCGCTGACCGTACGCGGCCCGGAGGGCAAGGAATCGCTCCGGACCTCGTACGAGTACCACTCGGAAGCCGGAGTGGACAGCGATACCTTGCGCACCGCAGAAGTGCATGGCGAGACCGTGGCGTTCTCCTACGACGCGCTGAAGCGGCTGCGACGCGCCGGGGACACGGAATACGCGTATGACGACGCCCACCATCTCGTGCGGCTGGGCGACATCCGTTTCACCCTCAACTCCGCAGGTCAAGTCGTGCAGTTCGGCGAGACGGAATTCACCTACGACGGCGCGGGCGACTTCACCGAAGAGGTCAACCCCACAGGCGCTTTCACCTACAGCGCCACCCATCAGACGCTGGCCGGGGTGTTCGGTGGACAGCGGGTCGTGACCGTCGATTACGACGAGTTGGGCCAGGAAAGGCCCCGCCGTATCACCGAGACCGCGCTCGACGGCCGCACCGTCACCCATGTGCTGACCCACTCCGAGCTGGGCGTGGTGAGGGTCGCCGACAACGACTCGCCCACCGACTTCGTTCGCGCTCCGGATGGGACACTGCTCGCCGTCGTCACCCCGGAGGGTCGGCACTACTGGACGGTGACCGACCAGCAGGGCTCCGTGCTGGCGCTGCTCGACGAGGACGGGCACATCGCCGCGCGCTACCGCTACACGCCGCACGGCGCGGTGACAGCCTCGGGAGACGCGGCAGCGGCCAATCCGTTCCGCTACCGCGGCGCGTACCAACTCCTGCGCGGCGCACATGTTTTGGACCACCACCTCTACAACGGGCTCTGGGGCCGGTTCACACAGCCCGACCCGACCCGGCGTCAGTACGCGCCCTACACCTTCTCCGACAACGATCCACTGAACAGCGGCACTTGGACCCGGCATGACTTCTGGTCGGCACTGGTGGGACCGCCGGAGACAGCCGTCGCGGCCTTCTTTCCCGAACCTCCCCAGTGGCCTACACGACCGAGGCCGGGAATCTCCACGGACCCCGGCGTCGCCGCCGACCGAACGCCGCTGATCGCCGGACATCTCCAGCCCGCACACCGCACAGCAACCGACAGCTCACCGCTTCCCAGAGAGGACACACCCCTGATGGCGAATCAGATCGTGATCAAGGTACCCAAGGAGATTGTGGCGAAGGTCGTCGATGACGTGGAGGTCTCAGACCCGAAGGTGGGCCAGAGCGGAACGTTCGACGACGAGTTGCACGACGAGAGCGGGACGTTGATCGGCACCTCGCACGGCTTCTTCCGGATCGAGTACATACGGCCGGGCGACGGCGGGCTGATGAGCTACTACACCGAGGACATCACCCTCGACGACGGCACCCTGCACGCCGAAGGCTGGGCGGACTTCAACGCCGTGCGTACCAGTGAGTGGGTCTACTACCCGGTGACCGGCACCAGCGGCCGGTACGAAGGGCTGAGCGGTTTCCGGAAGTGGCGGATGACCAGTGTCCGCGCGTCGGCCGAGTCCCGGATCATACTCTCCGACTGACCAGCGCGTACGCACTGGCGAGGAAGGGGTGTTCATGCCCAGTCCGGATGTACACATACTGTCAGCAGCCTCCGCCCTCCCTGGGCCCGCCGTGGACAATGCCGCCTTGACCAGGCGCTTCGGCATGGACGCGCTGTGGGAGCAGTGGGTCAATGTCTTCATCGGAACCAAGACCCGGCATCTCGCACTGGATCTGGAGTCCGGTGTGATCCGCTCCTCGCTCACCGACCTGGCCGAGGAGGCAGCCCGCAAGGCACTCGCGGCAGCGGGTCTCGGGCCCGAGGACGTGGACGCCGTCGTACTGGGTACCGCCACCCCGGACCAGCTGATGCCGGCCACAGTCAACATGGTGGCGGATCGGCTCGGCATCAACGGCGTGCGCACCTTCCAACTCCAGTCGGGCTGTTCGGGCGCGGTACAGGCGCTGGACGTCGCGCGCCAGATCCTGCTCAGCGGTACCGGCCGCACGGTTCTGGTGCTCGGCGGTGACGTGATCGCTCGCTTCTACGACGTGACCGTCGACCTGCGTAAGGCCGCCCCCGCAGAGCTGGTGAACTTCGTACTGTTCGGGGATGCAGCGGGGGCGGCGGTGATCTCCACCAACCCCGCGCCCGGCTCCGCCGTGGTCCGGTCACTGTTCACCCGCCTGGTGGGACTGGGCCGGGAACCGGGGGCGGTACTGGAGTGGTTCGGCCCGGTCGACCGAGACGCGGAGCGCCCTGCGGCGACCGAGGACTACAAGGCGATCGAGGCACACGTACCCACCATGACCGAGGAGGTGCTTCACGAGCTGTTGGACACCACCGGCTGGAAGGAGGACGAGGTCGATCTACTGTTGCCGCCCCAGCTCTCCGGTCGAATGACCCGTCTGATCACCGAGCGGCTGGCGTTGCCGGACGCGCGTGACATCAGCTGTGTCGATGAGGCGGGCAACTGTGGCAACGCCATCGTCTTCCTCCAGCTGGAGCGTGCCCTCGCCGCGTTGGAGGCGGAGCAGCGGGCGGTGGGCATCTCCATCGAGTCCAGCAAGTGGATCAAGGCCGGGTTCGCGCTGGAGGGCACGAGAAGGGAGACCGCACCGTGACGGGCGCCCCAGCAGCGGGCACGCCCGGTGACAACACCGGGGAACTCGCCGCGCTGCTCCAGGGCGGTGAACTGGCAGCCGAGTACCCGCGGGTCAGGCGGCTGCTCGCCGGGATGTCCGATGACGCACTGGGACGAGCCGGACGGCTGCTGGCCAGGCTCGACCCGCAGGAAGTGCTCGCCGCCCATCCCGGCACACCCGCCCCGGTGATAGCCGTCACTGGCCACGGGACCCTCTCCGCGCTGGTGCCCTCGCTCACAGCGGAGCTGGCCCGACACGGTCTGCTGGCCCGCGTCCACCTGTCCGACTTCGACAGCTGGGTGCTGGATCTGGCGGACCCGGGCAGCGCGCTGTACGCCGCGCGCCCCTCGGTCACCTTGTGTGTGCTGGACCCGGCGGTGGTGGCGGACGAACTGCCGCTGCCTTGGCGGGTGGCGGACGCGGAACGTGTTCTGGAGGAAAAGGTGGCGCTCGCCGAGCGGCTCGCCGAGGTCTTCGCCCGTACGACCCCCGGCAGCACCCTGGTCCTCAACACACTGCCTCTACCGCGCGACTTGACCGGCCAGCTGGTGGACCTCAAGGCACGGGCACAGCTCGGCGTGGTGTGGCGGGAGGCGAATGCCCGACTGCTGCGGTTGACGCTGGATATCCCCGAGGTGCTGGTCGTCGATCTTGACCCGCTGCTGGCCGAGGGCGGGCCCGCACAGGACGTACGGCAAAGCGTCTACGCCAAGGCTCATCTGTCCGACGGCCTGCTCTCCGCGTACGCCCGCGAGGCCGGGCATCTGGCCCGGCGGTCCGTCGGCGGCACGAAGAAGGTGCTGGCGCTGGACTTGGACGAGACCGTGTGGGGCGGGGTGCTTGGCGAAGTCGGCCCGGAGGGTATCGCCACCGAGGGAAGCTATCGGGGCGAAGCGTTCCAGCGTTTCCAGCGTGTGGCCAAGCAGCTGGTTTCGCAGGGCGTACTACTCACCGCGGTCAGCAAGAACGACCGGGAGCCGGTGGTGAAGACGCTGCGCGAGCACCCCGGACTGGCCCTCCGGGAGGCGGACTTCGTCCAGATACGGGCCAACTGGCGCCCCAAGCACAGCAATCTCATCGAGCAGGCCGGTGACCTCAACCTCTCCACTGACAGCTTCGTCTTCGTGGACGACAGTCCCTTCGAGTGCGGCCTAGTGCGCCGCGAGCTTCCGGAGACGGCAGTCGTACAGGTCGGTTCGGAGCCCGCACTTCATGTCGAGCGGTTGCTGCGGGACGGCTGGTTCGATGTACAGGAACTCACCGACGAGGACGTGGTGCGCCCCAGGCGCTATCGCGAGGACCACGCGCGGCAGGAGTTCCTGCACACCTTCGACTCACTGGACAGCTACCTACGCGAGCTGGACATCACGGTACGGCTCGCACCGGCCGACTCTCGACAGCTGGCCCGGGTCTCCCAGCTCACCCTGCGCACCAACCAGTTCAACCTGACCGGACAGCGCCTCCAGCCCGCCGAGACATACGCGCTCGCCGAGGACCCGGCGGCGCTGGTGCTCACGATCGTGTCGGCCGACAGGTTCGGCGACCACGGACTGGTCGGCGCGGTCCTGCTGCGTCGGGACGGGAAGGTGCTGCACATCGACAACTTCCTGCTCAGCTGCCGGGTCTTCGGGCGCGGCATCGAACAGGCGGTGCTCGACGCCGTGCTGGTTCACGCGGAGCGGAGTGGGGCCGACGAGGTACGTGCCGAGTACCGGCGCACAGCCAAGAACGGCAAGGTCGCCGGGTTCTATCCGGGGGCCGGGTTCGAGGTGGTGACCGAGGAGACGTCCCACACCACTTTTCGGCACGGGCTGCGCCCCCTCCCCTGCTCCGTCGGTCACATCCGATTGACCACACGCTTCGAACGGGTTCCTGACGATGCCTCCGAGCCGTCCGCGTGAGCGAGCGGCTCGGGGGACGGAGGGATCGCCCCGGGTCCTCTGACCGGCGACGACCCATGGCCCACGTCTGACGCTTCCCGGAACCGGAACCCCGCTCCCAGACTGCCTTCGACCGTAAGGACACCCTTATGAAGAACGTCGACGACTTCCTCGTGCTGCTGCGTGACGAACTCGCCCTACCCGTCACAGCCACGGACCTCGGTCGAGGTCTGGACACCGTGGAAGCCTGGGACTCGGTGCACATGCTTGCACTGTGCACCCTCCTGGAGCGTGAGACCGGACGCTCGATGCCGCTCTCCGAGGTGCTGGAGGCGCCAAGCCTGGAGGCCGTCTACCAGTTGGCGATGGCGTCGTGAGCGCGCCGCTCACCACACCACAGCCCAACTCCGCACCGCTCCCCAGGGAGCGTCGCCACACCCTGTTCTTCCTGGAGGTCATCCGGGACTGCTCTCCGGTCTTCCTGGATACCGAGGTGGACATGACCCAGGTGCTCGCCCACAGGAAGGCGGCGAGAGAGGACGGAGGGACGCATTATGCGACGACCGCATACGTCCTCCGTGCCGCCGGGCGAGTACTGGCGAAGCACCCTGAGGCCAACGCCGCGGTGCAGGGCAGCCGACGGCCGCGGATCGCGCACTATCCGTACGTCAACGGAAAGCTGACGCTGGATCGGATGCTCGGAGGCCGACGGGTGGTGCTCGGCACGGTCGTCCCCGACCTCCACGTCGCGGAACTCGACGCCATCCAGCGACATCTCGAACGAGTCAGGGACGGTGACCCGCAGGAGCTGCCGGACTTCGCGGCCGTACGGGCCCTGCACCGGGCACCGTGGGCACGTGGCCGGTCCAGGTTCCGCAAGGCGGCCCGCTCTCTCGCGTTGCGTCCGCATCTGACCGGCACCTTCGCCGTCACCTCGCTGGGGCACCGGGCCGTCGATTCCTTCCACTCGGTGGGCGGTACGACCACGACCTTCGGGGTCGGGCGGATCACAGACCGGGCTGTGGCCCGGGACGGGCGGCTGACGGTGGCACCGGTGCTGAGGCTGAGTCTCTCCTTCGACCATCGGGTGATCGACGGGGCGGAGGCCGCTGATGTCCTGACCGAGGTGAAGGAAGCGCTGGAGAACGTCCACCAGGACCGGTAGGTGCGAAAGGAGAGACGATGAACGATCTCGCGGAACTCAAGAACTTCGTCGTAGCGCACGTCAGATCGCAGAATCTGCGGCCTGACCACTACGACCCGCTGCTTGCCCGTATCCGCAACGACGACGACGGCGCAGCCGGGTCGTGGGTGCGGGAGTGGAGCGAGGAAGCGTCCCGGCTGGAGGACCAGGGCAAGCCACTGGAGGCGAGTGCCCACTACAACATGGCGCGCTTCCCGTTCGTGGACGGCTCGGCAAGACAACAAGCACTGGATCGCTGTATCGCGGCGTTCGACTGCTGGCGTACGTCATTCCCGGCCATCGGGCGGCTCGATGTGGAGCTGCCCGAAGGCCGGGTGCGCTGTTGGACGGCCGGGCTGGACGCGGCTGCCCCCAAACCTCTGCTGGTGATGATGGGAGGCATCGTCTCGATCAAGGAACAGTGGGCGCCCGTTCTGCCCCAGCTCGCCGAGTTGGGGTTCGCGGGCGTTGTCACCGAGATGCCCGGCGTCGGCGAGAACTCCACGGTGTACGGGCCGGACAGCCAGCGGATGCTGTCGGCCGTGCTCGACGCGGTCGGGGAACGCGCGGACACCGCACGCAGCTATGCGCTGGCACTGAGTTTCAGCGGCCATCTGGCGCTGCGCTGCGCGCTGCGCGACGACCGGATCAAGGGAGTGGTCAGCGCCGGAGCGCCGCTGCATCACTTCTTCACCGACCGCGACTGGCAGCGGCGTGTACCCCAGGTCACCACCGACACTCTCGCCCACCTCACCGGCATGGCCCCGGACGAGGTCTACCGACACATTCGCGGCTGGGCCTTGTCCGAGAAGGAGCTGGCGGCACTGCGCGCACCTGTGGCGCATGTGACCAGTCTGCGTGACGAGATCGTTCCCCCCAGTGACGCGCGGCTGCTGCGCGAGCGGGTGCGCGGGGTTCGGCTGCTGGCCCATGACGACGTGCACGGCTCACCGTCGCACTTCGCGCAGACCAGGCTGTGGACGCTGCTGTCGGTCCTGCGCATGAGGGGTGGTCACGCAGAGCAGCGGGCCGCGCTGACCCGGGAGTTCGCCCGGCTGCGATACCGCTCCAAGGGGGCGGACGAATCCCGGGCAGAGGCAGTCCACGCGGCGACCGGTACGTGAGGAAGCGGAGGCGCTGACCGTCGCTGCCGCCCGCGCGGCTGGTCTCCTTCCGCACCGGCCGCGCGGGAGCCGTCCCTCACTGGGCCCGGCACACTCACAGGGTCGGCCGGCCCCTCTCTCGTCAGTTCACGTGAACGCCCGCAGGAAGGTGTCGACGCCGTCCGCCACGACCCTGTCAACCGCCTCCTGATCCAGCGGGCGGGTGCCGTAAGCGCTCATCCGCGGCAACTCGTCGTAGACCAGGGCGATGAACTGGTGGGCGGCGCGTACCGGGTCATCGATGGACAGATGCCCGGCGTTGGCCAACCGGGCGAGCCGACCGGCCAGCGCCTCGATGAACTGGTCGGGGCCGCTCGCCCGTACCTCGTCGAACAGGTCGGGGAAGCGCACGATCTCCGCGTACAGCAGCCTGCGGACCGCCTCGGACTGCTCGTCACGGTAGCAGTCGACCAACTTGCGGGCGACCGCCTCCAGGCTGGTACGCAGGTCAGCCTTACCAGTCGGGAAGGACTCCAGAGCGGCCAGCGCCTTGCTGTTGTCCTTGGCCGCCGACTCGGTCAGGACATGGCGGAAGAGATTCTCCTTCGATCCCAGGTGGTTGTAGATCGTGGGCTTGGCGACCCCCGCCTCGGCCGCGATCGCGTCGATGCTCGCCTGCACGTAGCCGACCTGCGAGAAGACCTGCAGGGCGGCTTCCACGATCGCCCGACGCTTGTCCAGTCGGCCCCGTTCTACCGAGGGAGTTCCGCTTCGTTTCGCGGGATCGCCAGCAATCATGCCGCCATGCTACCATCCCAACAACAGAATTGAACTACCTAGTTCAATCTTAGTAGATATAGGGTTCAAAGGAGTTTCCGTGTCCGTAAATCAAGCGGAGGAGAGCGCCCCCGCACGCATCGACGCCGCGCTGCTCACCGTCGTCGGCGTGATGGTGCTCGGCGGGATGATGTCCTACCTGGACGCGACGATCGTCAACGTCGGAATCAGTACGCTCGGCGGAGAGTTCAACGCCCCGCTCGCGACTATCGAATGGGTCACCACCGGGTACCTGCTCGCGGTCGCCTTCGCGATCCCGCTCGCTTCCTGGGCCACCGTCCGCTTCGGTGCCAAGCGGATGTGGCTCCTCGGGCTGACGCTCTTCCTCGCCGGCTCGACTCTGTGCGCCTTCGCCTGGAACGCCGAAAGCCTCATCGTGTTCCGCGTTCTCCAGGGCCTCGGCGGTGGCATGGTCGACCCGATCATGATGACGGTGGTGGCACGCGCCGCCGGGCCGAAGCGGATCGGCCGCGTGATGGGGCTGATCTCGCTCCCCATCACTCTCGGCCCCGTCGTCGGACCCATCGTCGGCGGACTGCTCCTGGAACAGCTCTCCTGGGAGTGGCTGTTCCTGGTGAACATCCCCTTCGCACTCGCCGCCATGATCCTCGCGGTCTACGTGCTGCCCGCCGACCCGCCTCGCGACGACACCCCGGCGCCGCTGGACGCCCTCGGTGTGCTGCTGCTCTGCCCCGGCTTCGCCGCGCTCGTCTTCGCACTGTCCCAGGCAGGCGGTAGCGGAATCAGCAGCCCCCAGGTCCTCATGGGACTGATCGGCGGCCTTCTCCTCTTCACCGGCTACGGCGTGCACGCGCTGCGCACCACCAAGACCCCTCTGCTGGACCTGCGGCTCTTCTCCAACAAGGGATTCACCGCTAGCGTGACCATCATGTTCCTGCTGGGCGGCGGCCTGTTCTCGCTGCTCTTCCTGCTGCCGCTCTACTACCAGGACGTGCACGGGCATTCCGTGCTGGAATCCGGTCTGCTACTGGCGCCGCTTGGACTCGGCACCCTGATCGGCATGCCAGTGGCCGGCAGGCTCGCGGACACCTACGGCGCCAAGCGGCTCGTCCCGACCGGAGCCCTACTCATCGCCGCTGGCTCGCTGGTACTCACCCAGTCCGGGCCGGACACCTCGCAAGTACCGCTCACCTTCGCCCAGTTCGCGGCCGGATTCGGGATGGGCCTGGTGGGCGCACCGACGATGGGTTCTGCCTACCGCACCGTCCCCAGCGACGCGGTGGGCAATGCCACGGGCGCGATCTTCATCCTCAACCAGATCGGCGCTTCTCTCGGCATCGCCGTCGTCGTAATGATCCTCCAGGGCAACGGCAAGCACGCCGCACCGACAGCCCAGTCCTTCAGCAACTCCTTCTGGTGGACATTCTCCGCTGCCCTGGTGGTGTTTCTGACCGCACTGCTCCTGCCCGGCAAACCCCGCCCCACCCCGTCCGACACCCCGGCCCCGCACGACGACCTGGTGCCCGACCGGACCTGACCAAGGCGGCGGCCCCGACACGGGGCACTCTCCCGCCCGCCCTCTACACCGCCGGGCACCGCCCGGTCCCTGCCAAAGGAGTCCGCATGGCCGGATCCGCCGATGTCCCCCTGTCTGTACTTGATGTGGTTCCCGTCTTCGAGGACGGCACGGCGACCGAAGCGCTGCGGGACACCGTCGCCTTCGCGCCCAAGATCGAGGAACTCGGCTACCTCCGCTACTGGGTCGCCGAGCACCACAACATCCCGAGCCTGGCCACCTCCGCCCCCGCCATCCTCGTCGGGGAGCTCGCCGCGGTCACCAGCACGCTGCGCGTCGGATCCGGCGGCGTACTACTGCCCAACCACCCCCCGCTCGTGGTCTCCGAACAGTTCGGCACCCTGGAGGCTCTGCACCCCGGCCGGATCGACCTGGGCCTGGGGCGAGCCTCCGGCACCGACCCGATCACCGCCCGCGCACTGCGCCGCGTGCCGGATGGCACCGACGACGACTTCCCTTCCCGCATAAGGGAGTTGAGCAGCTACTTCGCACCTGGCACCCCCTCCACCGGCATCACCGCTGTCCCGGCCGAGGACAGCAGACCCGACCTGTGGGTCCTGGGGTCGAGCCCGTCCAGCGCACAGCTGGCGGGCGCGCTCGGACTGCCGTACGCCTTCGCCCATCAGATCAATCCGCACGCGACCGCCACCGCGCTCGACCACTACCGCGCAGACTTCCGCCCCTCGGCCCAGCTCGACCGTCCACGTAGTGCGATCTCCGTCCTCACCACCGTGGCCGACACCGACGAGGCTGCATGGCGGATGGCCTCTCCCTACCTGCTCGGCAAACTGCGGATGCAGGCGGTCCAGCGCTTCGACGCCTTCCCCTCCCAGAGAACGTCCGCCGCGCACTCATACAGCTCCACGGAACACGCCTTCCTCCAAGACCTCGCCGAACCCCAGCTCATCGGCGGGCCGCAGACCGTACACGACAAACTCACGGCTCTCCTCCAGCGCACCGGCGCCGACGAGGTGATGGCGCTGACGATCGTCCCCGACCAGGAGGACCGGCTGCGCTCCTTCACCCTCCTCGCAGAAGCTGCCGCCGGGGCGCGGCCCGCATCCGCCGAGGGCGCTTCAGCGCGGCTTTAGAACCGCCGGTGAGAATGCCTCCGGCCTCGCTACACCACCACGCGCAGCCGGAGCAGAAATGGTCTCGTGTCGCACCATCCGACGAGCCGCAGCACCACCCGCCCTCGTCGCGCTCGCCCTCGTCGCCGTCACCGCGTGCGGCTCCGGAGGTGGCATCGGAAGCCGGCCGCGCGACGGTGGCGGCCTCACCTACGCCGAGAGTCAGGAGCCCGGCTGCTGGGATCCGCACAGCAGTTCCGAGGACAGCACTGCCTTCGTGCAACGCCCGGTCTTCGACTCACTGGTCCACCAGACGTCGGACGGTGCGCTGGAGCCATGGCTGGCCGCCTCGTGGCGGATCCACGAGGGCGGCAGCGCCTACACCTTCACGTTGCGCCGCGATGTGACCTTCCACGACGGTTCTCGGCTGAACGCCGCCGCAGTCAAAGCCAATTTCGACCACATCACCGCCAAGTCCACCCGCTCCCAGTACGCGGCGGGGCTACTTGGCCCCTATAAGGGCACCACGGTGGAGGGCACCTACCGGGTCGTCGTCCGCTTCAGCCGACCGTTCGAACCGTTCCTCCAGGCCGCCAGCACGACCTACCTGGGCATCGCCTCACCCGCCTCGCTGAAGGCAGGTCAGGCGGCGCTGTGCGCGGGCACCGACTCGGTCGGCTCCGGCCCGTTCGAGGCCGGACGCTACGTCCGAGGGCAGCAGCGCAGCTACACGAGATACTCCCGCTACGCCTGGCCTCCAAAGAGCGCGGGCCACCCCGGCCCGGCCCGGCTGAGTTCCCTGACGATCCGCTTCATCACCGACGACACCACTCGCATGGGTGCGCTCACTTCGGACCAGGTGGACGCCGTGTCAGCGATACCGCCCCAGCAGGTCGATGTCCTCAGCAAGAACGCGCAGCTTAAAACGGTCAGTAGAGCGATACCCGGGGCCGTCAACGCCTTTCACCTCAACACCAGGAGCCGGCTCTTCTCCGACCCACGCGTGCGCAAGGCGTTCCAGCGCGCGATCGACTTCAGCACGCTTACCAAGGCGCTCTTCCAAGGTGCCACCCCTCGCGCCTGGGCTCCACTCTCGCCCACCACTCCGAACGGATACGTGCCCGACCAGAACGGGCACCAGGCGTACGACCCGCGGCACGCGGCACTTCTGCTGGACGAAGCGGGCTGGACGGGCCGGGACAACGAGGGGTACCGGACCAAGGGCGGAGAGCGACTCACTGTGGTCGCCCCGGTGTTCGGTACGGCCGCCCTCTTCACGCAGGCGGTTCAGGGCGCTTTGAAACAAGCCGGCATCGATCTCGAACTCGCTGAGTCCACCGACGCCGCGGAGGTCTCCACCCGGTTGAGCCAAGGGCGGTACGACGTGGTGCAGACCTCCTGGGCACGCGGCGACGCTGACGTCCTCAGCCAGTTCTTCCTGTCCACCGCGACTCCGGCGAACGGCGGACGCAACTTCTCAGCGATCAGCGATCCTCGAATCGACGCCTGGCTCAAGGCCGCGCAGAGCATGCGCTCGACGGAGCGGCGGACGCTGTACTACGCGAAAATCCAGCAGCGGGTCCTCGACGAGGCGGTCGTGGTGCCCGCCTACATCACCACCGGGTCGGTGGCCCACAGCAAGCGGGTGCACGGACTCCGGCTGGGTATCTCGGCGTGGCCCGAGTTCCATGAGGTGTGGGTGGAGGACCGCTGATGGCGGCAGCCGTACGCCTCCTCGCGCGCCGGGTCGCGGCAGCCGTCCTGGTCCTCTGGGGTGCGGCCAGCTGCGCCTTCTTCGTACTCCGGCTCGTCCCGGGTGACCCGGTGAACGCCATCGTCGGCAACGATTCCATGATGGGAGCGGAGCAACGGGAAGCGGTCCGCCGCCAGTACGGCCTGGACCAGTCCTTGTTCGATCAGTACCTGGGATACCTGCACCACCTCATACGCGGCGACCTCGGCGATTCCTACCAGCTCCAGCAGCCTGTCTCCTCCTTGCTGGCGCATCAGCTCCCTCCCACCGCCGAACTCGCCTTCTGGACCGCGCTGTCAGCGGTCCTGACAGCGGTGATCGTGACGGTCCTGACTTCCGGCCGGTCGAACCGACCACGCCATATCAGCGCGGCGGTGGAACTCGTCGCCATCTCCACCCCTTCCTTCTGGATGGGGACCATGCTGCTGACAGTCTTCTCCTTCCGGCTGGGCTGGCTTCCCATATCGGACAGCGGCGATGGACGTTCGCTGATCCTCCCGGTGGCCACGCTGGCCCTGCCGATGGCCGCACTGCTCACCCAGGTGATGCGCGAGGGGTTACTCACGGCCATGAAGGAGCCCTTCGTACTGTCGGCCCGCTCCCGAGGTCTGGCCGAGCACACGGTTCGGTCACGGCATGCGCTGCGGCACGCCGCGCTCCCCGCTCTGACACTCGCAGGCTGGTTCACCGGCAACCTGCTCGGCGGAGTGGTGGTCGTCGAGAGCGTCTTCGCCAGAGCCGGTATCGGACGCATCGCGCTCCAGGCGGTCCGAGACCGCGATCTGCCCGTCGTGCAAGGCGTGGTGCTGCTCTCCGCTGTGGTGTTCGTCGTCATCAACGCGGTGGTGGAGATGCTGTACGCGGCCGTGGACCCCCGGCTACGTCGGGGGACGGGAGTGCAGACCACATGACGTCCGTACGGAACCGGGCACCACTCAGACGGTGGTGCCCGCCCGGCCCGATGGCGCGGAGCCGGTCGCGTCGACCGCACCGGCCGACGGGCAGCCTGCGCCCCGTTGTTCTCCTCGCCGTGGTCTTCCTGGTACTCGTCGTGCTGTTCGCGCTCTTCCCTGCCTTCTTCACCAATGGCGACCCGGCCGACACCGATCCCGTGCACGCCTTCGAACCGCCGAGCGCCCAGCACTTGTTCGGAACCGACCAACTCGGCCGCGACGTGCTCACCCGGAGCGTGTACGGCACCCGCTACTCCCTCGCCATCGGCATCGCTGCCACCGTCGTCGCGATGGTGGCAGCGACGGTATGGGGACTGGCGGCCGCCTTGCTGGGTCGGTTCGCCGACGCTGTCCTGATGCGCATCGCCGATGTACTCCTCGCGCTGCCCGGCATCCTGCTGGCGCTCATGGTGATCCTCATCATGGACAAGGGCGCCCTGGGCACCACGGCGGCAGTGGCCGCCGGCACCGCTCCGGGACTCGCTCGGGTCGTCAGGGCCCAGGCGCTGGTGGTGCGAAGGTCCGGCTATGTCGAATCGGCGGTCGGGCTCGGTGTACGCGGATCGCTGACAGTGCTGCGACACATCCTGCCGAACACACTGGGCCCGGTGCTCGTGCTGGCCCCAGTCTCCCTCGGCACGTCCATATCCGCCGGTGCCGCCCTGAGCTACCTGGGCCTCGGCCTCCAGCCGCCGACCCCTGAATGGGGAGTAATGTTGACCGAAAGTCAAGCATATCTCCAACAAGGCTGGTGGACAGCACTCTTCCCCGGCCTGCTGCTGCTGGCCACAATCCTCGCCGTCACCGTGGTCGGCGGACTCACTGAGGGCCATGCGAAGGGGCAGGCGTTCTCATGACAGCCGCCTCGAACCGGACGGACACGTCTCCTCTCCCACTGTTGGACGTGGCGGGGCTGAATGTCCGCCTCAACGGCGGCGCCACGCTCGTCCACGCCGTACAGGACGCCTCGATCCAGCTGCACGCAGGGCGTTGCCTGGCCCTCGTCGGCGAGTCCGGCTCGGGCAAGTCCGTGCTCGCCCGCTCCCTGTTGGGGCTCGCCGGGCCGGACGCGACGATCACGGCCGACCGGTTCCAGATCGCCGGGTACGACGCCCGGCGCTTCGGACCCCGCGATTGGCGTGCCGTCCGGGGGCGGCGGATCGGACTCGTCGCCCAGGACGCCCTGGGCGCCCTCGACCCGCTGCGCCCTGTCGGCCGCGAGATAGCCGAGCCGCTGCTCGTGCACCGTGTCGTGCCGAGGCGGGAGGTAGAAGCCCAGATGCTGAAACTGCTGGAGCGGGTCGGAATGCCGGAACCCAGGACCCGGGCGAGGAACCATCCGCACCAGTTGTCGGGTGGGCAGCGGCAGCGAGCCCTGATCGCCTCAGCGCTGGCCGCTGCACCCGACATGCTGATCGCCGATGAACCAACCACGGCGCTGGACACCCTTGTCCAGGCACACATCCTGCGGCTCCTGGGCGAGCTGACCCGCAGCGGCACGGCGCTGCTGCTGATCTCGCACGATCTCGCGATGGTCGAGGCTCTGGCGGACGAGGTCGCGGTGGTACAGAACGGGCGGATCGTGGAGTCCGGACCGGCGACGCGCGTACTGGAAGCCCCCCGCCATGTCTGTACCAAGAAGCTGCTGGCGGCCACCACGGGCGCCCAGCATCGCGCCGCACTGCCACCCGGCCCTGCGGCACACGGTGCGCCGCTGCTCCAAGTCACGGAGGTGGTGCGGACCTTCCAGGAGTCCAAGGGCGTGCGCAGGAAGGCCGTGGACGGAGTGTCGTTCAGCTTGCGCGACGGGGAGGCGCTGGGCCTGGTCGGGGAGTCCGGGTCCGGCAAGTCCACTCTCGCCCGACTGGTGCTGGGCCTGCTGGAGCCGGACTCGGGCGCCGTGCGGCTCGCCGGCGAGCCCTGGAGCGCGCTGCCCGAGCGCGACCGACGTCCCCGGCGGCACACGCTGCAACTCGTGCCGCAGGACCCGCTCAGCTCCTTCGACCCCCGTTGGTCGGTGGCCCGCATCATCGGCGAGGCGCTGGCCGCGACCGGAAAACCCCGCCGGGACCATCCGGCTCTCACGCTGGCTCTGCTGGAGCGGGTGGGCCTCTCCCCGGAGCGTCTGACGTGCTCCCCGCGGACCCTGTCCGGCGGGCAGCGCCAACGGGTGGCACTGGCCCGTGCACTGGCCCCCGGGCCGCGTCTGCTGGTGTGCGACGAGCCAGTGTCCGCGCTGGACGCCATCGCGCAGAGTCAAGTGCTCGATCTGTTACGGGAGTTACGGATCGGTCTGGGTCTCGCGACGCTCTTCGTCTCGCACGACCTGACCGCGCTGCGGGGAGTGTGCGAGCGCGTGATGGTGATGAAGGACGGGCGAATCATCGAATCCGGCCCGGTGACGGAGGTCTTCGCCGCGCCCCGTCACCCGTACACCCGTGCGCTGCTGGAGGCGGTGCCCCAGCGACTCCGAGCGGTCCGGCACCCGAGCGCCGTGCTCAATCCCACGGATACGGCCGAGCCTGCACAAGGACAGCTTTAGATCCAGCCAACCCCAGGCTGCGAACCTCGCCCCGCCAGGTCCGTTCAAGCCGGGGGATCCGCCGTGCCTCAACCACCGCAAGCACCCGCCGTTTCTACCACCATCCAGGAGACGGCTCCGCGCACTCCTCTCACCAAGCTGCCCTCCCTCACGGGGATGCGCTTCGTCGCCGCGCTGCTCGTGTTCGCCTTCCATGTCACCTTCCCGCAGACCGGGTTCTACGGCGGGGAAGCGGGCGACCTGCTCGGCACCCTGGCGGCAAAGGCCGGCTTCTACGGCGTGTGCTTCTTCTTCATCCTCAGCGGATTCGTACTGACCTGGTCCGCGAGGGCCGACGACACCGCCCCACGCGTCTGGCGCCGCCGCCTGGTGAAGATATTCCCGAACCACATCGTGACGCTCGTACTGGCGGCCCTGCTGATGCTCGCCGTGTCACAACCGATCCCTGTCTGGAGGGCGCTGACCAACCTCTTCCTCGTACAGACCTGGGCACCGGACATGGCCACCGTCAACTCGATGAACACGGTGAGCTGGTCACTCGCGTGCGAGATGTTCTTCTATCTGTGCTTCCCGCTGTTGCTCCGGATGCTCAACGCTCTTCCGGCACACCGCCTGTGGCCTGCCGCGGGGGTCGTCGCTGTCCTCGCGCTCACGCTGCCGTTCGTCGGCCAGTTCCTCATCAGCGACCAGCCGAACCTTCCCTTCATCGGCGACGGCTCGCTCTCCTTCCAGCAGGTATGGTCCGTCTACTTCTTTCCGCCGGCTCGTGCGCTGGAATTCGTTCTGGGCATGGTCATCGCTCGGATCGTCCAGACCGGACGCTGGCCACAGCTTGGGCTCGCGCCCTCGGTCCTCATCGCGGCCGCCGGGTACGCGGTGGCGTCCAACGTTCCCTATCTGTTCAGTATCGCGGGAGCTGCCGCACTGTGGCTGGTACCGCTGGTGGCCTCCGGTGCCGTCGCGGACCTGCGCGGTCACCGCTCCTTCTTCCGCGACCGGACCCTGGTCCGGCTCGGCGAACTCTCTTTCGCGTTCTACATGGTTCACGCCTTGGTAGTCGAGTACGGGCACCGGTTGATCGGCCGGAGCGAGGTCTGGTCGCTGCTGCCCGGCACCGGTCTGAGCCTGGCCGCCCTCGCTCTCAGCCTCGTCCTCGCCCACGTCCTGTTCACCTGGGTGGAGACCCCTCTCGCGCGACGCTTCAGCACCCCCCGACGACGGTCGGCTGGACCACCGCCGGCCGCCCCGCCCGCCCGGCCGGTGACGGCCGGTCCCGGACCCTTGGAGCCCAACGAATGACCGACACGACCGACGTGCCTCGCCCTCTGCCTCCGGACGATGTCCCCGAGTACCCGCAGCAACGCAACTGCCCCTATCGCCCGCCCGCCGGATACGACCGCTACACCGAGGACGGGCCGGTGTCGCTGGTGCGGCTCTACAACGGCCGCCAAGTGTGGGCAGTGAGCGGGCACGCCGAGGCACGGCAAGTGTTGCTGGACGCGGCCACCTACTCGTCCAACCGTGTCCACCCGAACTACCCGGCCACCGCGCCCCGCTTCGAATCGGCCCGGAAAGTACGCAACTTCATCGGGATGGACCCACCAGAACACACCGTCCAGCGCAAGATGCTGCTGACCAGCTTCACGGTGAAAAAGGTGGCGGCACTGCGGCCGAGTATCCAGAGCGTCGTAGACGAGCTCATCGACTCCTTCGAGGCCAAAGGCCCGGTGGTGGATCTGGTGCCGGAATTCGCGCTGCCGGTGCCGTCCATCGTGATCTGCCGACTGCTCGGAGTCCCGTACAGCGACCACGGCTTCTTCGAGGAGCAGTCACGGCGCGTCGTCACCGGCAGCACCAGTCTTGAGGACAGCGCGGACGCGTTCGCCAGCCTAAGCCGCTACCTCGGTGAGCTGATCCGCGCCAAAGAGAGCAGCCCCGGCGACGGGTTGCTGGATACCCTCATCGAGGAGCAGGTCAAGCCGGGCGCGTTGACCCACAGGGAACTCGTGGACATCGCGCTGCTACTGCTCGTCGCGGGGCACGAGACGACGGCCAGCGCCATCGCGCTCGGGGTGCTGACCCTACTGGAGAACCCCGAACAACTCGCGGCGCTGCGCGCTGATGCCGCCCTGTTGCCCACCGCCGTCGAGGAGCTGCTGCGCTTCACCGCGATCGCGGACGGGGTGGCCCGCTTCGCCACCACCGACACCGAGCTCGGGGGCCACCGGATACGGGCGGGCGACGGGCTCATCGTCGTGATCTCCACGGCCAACCGGGACGAGCGGGCGTTCGGTGACGGGGCAGGCTTCGACGCGGCGCGTGGCGCCCGCCACCACATCTCCTTCGGCCACGGAGTTCACCAGTGCATCGGGCAGAACCTGGCCAGGGCGGAGATGGAGATCGCCCTGAGCACCCTGCTGCGCCGACTGCCGGGGCTGCGGCTCGCCGTACCGACCGACCGGTTGCCGGTCAAGGAGGCCGGTGGGGTCCAAGGAATCTGGGAGCTCCCCGTCACATGGTAAGGCGCCCTCCACGCCGCAGTGCCACCACCGCACACGCCCGCGCGTGCGAGTACCGGAAGGAACGCCCGTCCCACCGAACACCCCGAGACCGAGAGGGAATTGACCATGCGCATCAGCGCCGACAGCGACCGCTGCCTGGGGGCGGGGCAATGTGTGCTCTCCGCACCGGACCACTTCGACCAGTCCGACGAAGGGACGGTGGTCGTTCTGGCCGACACGGCGGCCGAAGGGGACAGGCAGCGGCTGGAGGAGACCGTGTCGCTCTGCCCCTCGCAGGCGATCGCCGTGGAGGACTGACAGCCGGAACCGGCAGCGAGGCACCGTCCACGGCAGCGGGACCGCTACCAACCGTTCGCATCACACACTCTGCATTGAATTGAAGGGATCGAAGATGGACCTGGAACTCAAGGGCCGGACGGCACTGGTCACCGGTGGTAGCCAAGGCATCGGGCTGGCCATCACCCGCACCCTGGTCGCCGAGGGCATGCGGGTGGTCGCAGCCTCACGCTCCTCCTCCTCCGAGCTGTCCGACCTGGACGCGGTGCACTTCCCGGTAGACCTCACAGAGGCGGACGGCCCAGCTCGCTGCGTGGACTTCACAGTGGGTGAACTCGGCGGTCTGGACGTGCTGGTGAACAACATTGGCGGTGGCGGCACGATGAAGGGCGGTTTCGAGGCCATCGATGTCTCGGACTGGGAGACGACCTTCGCTCTGAACTTCTTCGCCACGGTCCGCGTCACACGGGCCGCGCTGCCCAGTCTTCGGGAGGAGGGCGGCGGCAGCGTCGTGAACATCTCCTCGGTAGGCGGGCGCGTCCCCAAGATCACTTATGACTACTGCGCGGCCAAGGCGGCTCTGAACAGTCTCACCAAAGCACTGGCCGAGGAGTACGCGAGCAAGGGCGTGCGGTTCAACACCATCACGCCAGGCGTGACACGAACCCCCGCGTTCGAAGCCGCGTTCGAAGACATGGCGGCGAGCCAGGGCCCAGGAGAGGACGGGGACTCCGATCCCTTGCAGACGCTTCTCTCCCAGCTCGGCATATCGACGGGCCGGTTGATCGAGCCGACAGAGATCGCCGCGGTTGCCGCCTTCCTCGCGTCTCACCAGGCGGACAGCATCACCGGCTCCGATCTGGTCGTGGACGGCGGGATGATCAAGACGCTCTAGGACAGTTCGCGGCGTCTGTCGCCGTACGAGAACGCGCCCCGGGACACGGGTGGCACACCGCGCGGTGTGCCCCAGCTCCAGTGACACACCCCGCGCGGTGTGTCGCCTTCCACGGCGACGCACGCTCCAGGTGGTGCGGCCCCTGCCCGAGGCCGCACCACCGTCGTGTGTCGCCGTCCCTGCACGCTCCAGGTGGTGCGGAACCGGACGACAGTATCGATTTAGACCGCACAAAGGCTCCACTTAGCAGGGCTGTCAATGCTTGCCGCAGGCAGACACCCACCAGCCTGCGCGAGGCGAGGCAGGAACCGCGACACTGCCTTCGCTGCCGTGTCGTCCTCAACGAGGGAGCCAGTAGCCAGCGATGCTCAACGACCACACCACTGCCGACGACAAGTCCACGTGCCCCAGCACCCTCAACGGTCCTGGTGACCGTTCTGAGGATCCGCCCCAGTCGGTACCCGCGCTCGGGGGCCCCGTTGCCGTCATCGGACTCGCTTGTCGGCTGCCCAAGGCGCCGGACGTCGCGGCCTTCGAACGGCTACTGGCCCGGGGAGAGCACGCGGTGGGCGAGCCACCCGCCGACCGGTGGGCGGGGGACGCACCGCGCTTCGGCGCCTTCCTCGACGAGGTTGACCGCTTCGACGCCGCCTTCTTCGGAGTCTCGCCCCGCGAGGCCACGGCCATGGACCCGCAGCAACGGCTGATGCTCGAGCTCGGCTGGGAGGCGCTGGAAGAGGCGAGGATCGTCCCCGCCCGGCTGGCGGGCAGTCGTACCGCAGTCTTCGCGAGCGCCATCTGGGACGACTACGCGGCCCTGCATCATCGACACGGCGGGTCCCCGGGCCGATACGCGGTCACCGGCCTGCACCGCAGTCTCCTCGCCAACCGGCTCTCCTACGCCCTCGGTCTGACAGGGCCCAGCATGACGGTGGACACCGGGCAGTCCTCCTCGCTGGTCGCGGTACACCTGGCGTGCGAGAGCCTGCGGCGCGGCGAGGCGGATCTCGCGGTGGTCGGCGGTGTGAACTTGATCCTCTCCCCGGACAGCAGCGAGCGCAGCGCACGATTCGGCGCGTTGTCCCCGGACGGCCGCTGCTTCACCTTCGACGCACGTGCCAACGGCTATGTCCGGGGCGAGGGCGGCGCGGCGGTCGTCCTGAAGCCGCTGGAACGCGCGCGCGCCGACGGTGACCGGGTGCACTGCGTGATCCTCGGCAGCGCGGTCAACAACGACGGCGCCTCCCAGGGGCTGACCGTGCCGGATCGTGCCGCGCAGGAGTCAGTGGTACGGGCCGCTCACGCGCGCGCGGGAACCTCCACCCGGTCCGTCGGCTATGTGGAACTGCACGGCACCGGGACCCCGGTGGGCGATCCGGTCGAAGCCGCTGCACTGGGCGCCGTGCTCGGGCGCGGTCGCCCTACCGGTTCTCCACTGCTGGTCGGCTCGGCCAAGACGAACGTGGGCCATCTGGAGGGCGCGGCCGGGCTGGTGGGCCTGGTGAAGACGGCACTGAGCATCGCGCGACGCAGGCTGCCGGCGAGCCTCAACTTCCGTTCGCCACATCCGGACATCCCGCTGGAGGAGTTGGGTCTGCGGGTGGTGACGGAGGAGACCCCTTGGCCAGTGCCCGCCGAGGGGCAGGGTACCGACAGCGAGTTGGTCGCCGGGGTCAGCTCGTTCGGTATGGGCGGCACCAATTGCCATGTCGTACTGGGCAGTCCGGCGGACCAGGCGCAACCGGAGCCATCCGGCGATGACAGCAGGGAGTCCCGCGGCCCGGTTCTCTGGCCGGTTTCCGGCCGGGGACAGGCCGCGCTGCGCGAGCAGGCCACGCGGCTGTTGGAGCACCTCGGCTCGGCGGAGGGCGCGGCCACGCATCCGGCGGACACGGCGGTTTCGCTGGCCACCACGCGTACGCACTTCGATCGCCGGGCTGTGGTGCTGGGGAACGACCGGGACGAGGCACTGGAAGCACTCGAAGCACTCACACAAGGACGCGACCACCCCGCCCTCATCCAAGCCACCACACCCCACACTCCCCGCACCGCCTTCCTCTTCACCGGCCAAGGCAGCCAACACCCCCAAATGGGCCGCGAACTCTACGACACCTACCCCCACTTCGCCCACGCCCTCGACAACACCTGCGCAGCCCTCGACCCCCACCTCCCACACCCACTCCGCGACATCATCTTCGCCACCCCCAACAGCAAACAAGCCACACTCCTCAACCAAACCCAATACACCCAACCCGCCCTCTTCGCCCTCGAAACCGCCCTCTACCACCTCCTCACCCACTGGGGCATCCACCCCCACTACCTCACCGGCCACTCCATCGGCGAACTCACCGCCGCCCACACCGCAGGCGTCCTCACCCTCACCGACGCCGCCACCCTCGTCACCACCCGCGCCCGACTCATGCAAACCGCCCCCACCCACGGCACCATGATCGCCATCCAAGCCACCGAAGAAGAAACCCTCCCCCTCCTCACCCCCCACATCACCATCGCCGCCATCAACACCCCCCACTCACTCGTCATCTCCGGCGACACCGACGAAGCCCTCCACCTCGCCCACACCCTCAACACCCAGGGCCGCAAAACCAAACAACTCACCGTCAGCCACGCCTTCCACTCCCCCCACATGGACCCCATCCTCAACGAATTCCACCAAACCGCCGCCACCCTCACCTACCACCCACCCCACACCCCCATCATCAGCAACCTCACCGGCACCCTCGCCACCACCCAACAACTCACCGACCCCACCTACTGGACCCAACACATCCGCCAACCCGTCCGCTTCCACGACACCATCCAAACCCTCCACCACCACCACACCACCACCCTCATCGAACTCGGCCCCGACACCGCACTCACAGCACTTGTCCCCGGAACGGTGCCCGTTCTGCGCAAGGGGCGCTCCGAAGTCAAGACGATCTCCACCGCCCTCGCCACCGCCTACGCCCAGGGTGCGGAGCCGGACCGCGAGGCACTGCTCGGCCGCCCCGGCGCGGCAGTCGACCTCCCCACGTACGGCTTCCAACGGCAGCGCTATTGGATGCTGCCGCCGTCCCGGAACACGGATCCAGCGGCGCTCGGACTGGAAACGGCCGGACACCCCGTCCTCGGCGCCTCCGTCGAACTCGCCGAGGACGGCGGAATGCTACTCACCGGGATGCTCTCGCCCGACACCCAGCGCTGGACCGCGGATCACGAAATTCTCGGAACGGTGCTGCTGCCCGGCACCGCCTTCCTCGAACTCGCTCTGAAGGCCGGCGAGTACGCCGACACACCGCGCGTCGAGGAACTCACCCTGGAGGCGCCGCTGACCTTGTCGGCGGACGCCGGACCGCTCAACCTCCAATTGTCCGTCGGCCCCGCCGCACCGGACGGCACCCGCACTTGCGTAGTGCACTCACGCCCGATACGGGAACGCGGCGAGTGGCGGCGCCACGCTGCCGGGCTGCTCAGCCCGGCGTCAGAGGCAGCGGCTCACCCCACGACGGAGGCGGCGGCGTGGCCGCCGAGCGGCGCCGAGCCGATCGCGCCGGACACTCTCTACTCCCGGCTGAGCGACCTCGGTTACTCCTACGGACCGAGCTTCCAGGGAGTGCTTTCGGCCTGGCGGCAGGGCGAGGAGCTGTTCGCGGAACTCTCCCTCCCCGAAGAGCTCCGAAGCACGAACGGCAACGCCGACCGCGTCGGTGACTTCCTGCTGCATCCCGCGCTTCTCGACGCGGCCCTGCACCCGCTGGTCATGCGCGAGGCCACGGACGCCGACCGGCCGCTGCCGTTCGTCTGGTCGGGTGTTGAGCTGTGGGCCACCGGCGCCCGCGTCCTCCGGGCGCGGTGGGCGTCGGCGACAGGCAACGGCACATCGCTGAGCGCTTGGGACGAGGCGGGGCAGCCGGTACTCACAGCCGAGTCCCTCGTCCTGCGCCCACTGGCTCCGGAGTCCTTCAGCACGCACGGCCCGACAGGACATCTGCACCGCGTCTCATGGCGGACACCGGCAGCGCCAGAACCGACACCGACCGCGGAAAGCGGCGGGCCGGTCGCGCCCGAGACCGGCTCGCTTCCGCAGGACACGGTGCTCGCGCTCGACGACTGCGCGGTGCGAGCACTCATGGAAGACGCGGACGACGACCACGCCGTGCCGTCCCTGGTCGCCGTGCCGGTGCCCGCCGGCCGCCACGCGGCGGCGTTCACACTGCGCCTGATACGTGAGTGGCTGGACGACGAGAGGTCGGTCAACGCCCGGTTGATGTTCCTCACGCGCGGTGCGGTGGCCGCCGTCGAAGGCGATGCTGTCACCGACCCGTGGTCGAGTGCCGTGTGGGGACTGGTGCGCTCAGCTCGCGCGGAGCACCCGGCGAGGTTCGCTGTGGCCGATCTTGACGGTACGGAACCAGCGCCGTCCCCTGACGCCGACGCCCTCACGGTCCTCTCACTCCTCGCCCCGTACGCCGCCGCGGAACCGGAGCTCGCCGTGCGAGCGGGCAGCCCGCTCGTTCCCCGGCTCGTACGAGTCACGCCCACGCCCGAACCTGACGTGCCCACGCCGCCGATCTCCGCGCTCCCCTCCCGGTACTCCGACCGCACCGTCCTCGTCACCGGGGGCACCGGCGGGCTCGGCCGCCACGTCATCCGGCATCTCGTCGAACGCTACGGCGCCAGGCATCTGTTGCTGCTCAGCCGCAGTGGCGAACAAGCCCCGGGAGCCACCGTGCTGGCCGACGACATGGCAGAGCTGGGGGTGGAGATCCGTTTCGTCTCCTGTGACGCCGCCGACCGCGACGCTCTCGCCCGTGCCCTGGACACGGTCCCAGCCCGACACCCACTGGGCGCGGTGTTCCACCTCGCGGGCGTCCTGGACGACAGCACGGTGACCTCCCTCTCCACGGAGCGGCTGGACGGAGTGCTGCGCCCCAAAGCCGATACCGCCTTCCACCTGCACGAACTCACTCGTGAGCGGGCACCCAGACTGGACGCCTTCGTCCTCTTCTCCTCCATCACCGGCATCACCGGCGCCGCGGGCCAGGCGAACTACGCCGCTGCCAACGCCTATCTGGACGGCCTCGCCCAGGAGCGGCACTCCCTCGGCCTGCCGGCCACGTCCCTTGCCTGGGGACTGTGGGCGGAGGCAGACGGCATGGCGGGTGGCCTCGGTGCGGCGGACCAGGCACGCTGGTCGCGCTCCGGAATCACGCCACTGACGGTCCAGCCCTCGCTGGACCTGCTCGATGCCGCGCTGGCCGCGCCGGATGAGCCCGCATTGGTGCCCGTACGCGTCAACCCGGGGGCGCTCGGCATCCGGGCCAAGACGGAATCGCTGCCGCCCGTGTTGCACAGCCTGGCCCACGTACGCCGTCCGCGTGCCGGAGGCACCACCGAGCAGGGCGGCGCCGACGACTCCTGGGCCCGGCGGACAGCCGCGCTGCCCGCCTCTGAACAGCACCGCGCGGCGCTTGAGTTGGTACGGGCGGCGATAGCCGGGGTCCTCGGGCATGCTGCTCCCTCCACCATCGACGTCGGGCGTGCGTTCAAGGAACTGGGCTTCGACTCGCTCACCGGCGTCGAACTGCGTAACCGGCTCGGCACGGCCACCGGGCTCAAGCTGCCCGCCACGGCCGTCTTCGACCATCCCACCGCGGAAACTCTGAGCAGCTACCTGATCACCCTGCTGCCCGGTGCCGCGACCACGGACCGGCGCGGAGCTACGACCGTCATGACCAGGGAAGCCAACGCCGCCGATCCAGTGGTCATTGTTGGCATGGCCTGCCGCTACCCCGGCGGTGTCGCCTCGCCCAAGGACCTGTGGGAGCTGGTTGCCACCGGGACGGACGCGATCGGCCTGTTCCCCACCGATCGCGGCTGGGACCTGGACGCACTCTACGACCCAGATCCGGAGCGCATCGGGAAGAGCTATGCCCGCGAGGGCGGATTCCTCTATGAGGCGGGCGACTTCGACGCCGAGTTCTTCGGGATCAGCCCGCGCGAGGCGCTGGCGACCGACCCGCAGCAGCGACTGCTGCTGGAGACGGCGTGGGAGACCTTCGAACAGGCGGGCATCGACCCCGGTACGGTCCGAGGCAGCCGCACCGGGGTGTTCGCCGGGGTCATGTACAACGACTACGGGTCCGGACTCCTTCAGGCGCCGGAAGAGCTTGAGGGATATCTGCTCACCGGCAACACGTCGAGCGTCATCTCGGGCCGTCTCTCCTACACCTTCGACCTGGAGGGGCCTGCGGTCACGGTGGACACAGCCTGCTCGTCCTCGCTGGTCGCACTGCACCTGGCGATACGGTCACTGCGCAGCGGCGAATGCGACCTCGCACTCGCGGGCGGAGTGACAGTCATGGCCAGCCCCGCCACATTCGTAGAATTCAGCCGCCAACGAGGACTGTCACCCGACGGACGATGCAAAGCATTCGCCGCCTCAGCCGACGGCACCGGCTGGAGCGAAGGCGCCGGACTCCTCCTCGTCGAACGCCTCTCCGACGCCCGCCGCAACGGCCACCACATACTCGCCGTCATACGCGGCACCGCCATCAACCAGGACGGCGCCAGCAACGGCCTCACCGCACCCAACGG
>NZ_JBEZNF010000051.1:0-35671 GCF_040653095.1 Streptomyces sp. NPDC048057 | reverse complement strand
GTGTGTCTCTTGGGTTGGCTCGGCAGCTGATCAGATCTGTCCGTTCGCCGAGTGATCACGGACCGGTTGGACGGACTTGGCTCGTTTCAGGCGGCGCGCAAAACACTGATCGAGTGGAGTTCGGGACGGGACGGGCGGGCACGAACGAGCGCCGTCCACCGTCCGCCGTGTGGAAGGGGACTACGGTCCGGCGATCTCTTGCCGGAGCTGCTGAGTGAAGCGGCGCAGAAGGTCCAACGTCTCTCGGAACTCGGCCCTGCGATCGTCCCTGCCGTCGGTGGGCCGGGTGCTCCAGACCCGACGCGCGAGGGCGTCGGCCAGATCGACGGTGTCGCTGGCGCAGAGCAGGTAGAGGGCTGAGCGTGCTTCCTGCATCTGGTTCGCCAACTCGTTGGCGCCGGGCCCGTCGTCGCCCAGCTGTGCTTCCTTCAGGTGGTCCAGTAGTTGGACTACGGCCGTGTTGAAGCCGATCCCGGCCTTGAGCTTCTGTTCCCGGATCCACATGCGGTCCTGTCGGCGCGCGGTGAACCACGAACCGAACACCACCCCTATGAGGCCGATAGCGGCCCCGATGGCCACGGCCAGAATGTTCTCCACGGTCAGTCCCCCCGACATCAGCAACGCCAGGCTACAGACGCCGTTGAAGCCGCCGCGCTCAATGATCGCGGTCGCATGCGGTCGCTTCCGGCCCGCGGGGGCCGTCCGGACGGGATGAACTACGTGAGCGGGTAACCCGGCGTTGCCATGGCGCGGTTCGGTGCGCAGTACACCAGGGCCAGGGACAGGAACGCGGGCCGTTCGAGGTGGAAGCCGTGGGACAGGTCGCCGCCCCAGGAGGGACCGGCCCGGCCCAGATCGCCGCCGCTCCTCCGAAGAGCCCATGCTGGACAGGTAGTTGATGCGTCATATAGAAAGATGAAGCGTCAACCAAATGGTGACGCGTGCCCGCACTCTCGAAGGAGATCTCCATGAGCACGTCGCCGAAGGCCGGCCTCGAAGCCCTGCTGACCCCCGAGGAGAGCATCCTGGTGCTGATCGACCACCAGCCGTACCAGTTCGCCAACCTGCACAGCCACGAGCCGATGATGGTCACCAACAACGTCGTGGGCCTGGCCAAGGCGGCCAAGGGCTACGGTGTCCCGACGATCCTGACGACGGTCGTCGAAGACCGCGGGGGCCTGCTGATCCAGCCGTTGCAGGACGTCTTCCCGGACCAGAAGCCGATCAACAGGACGCTCATCAACACCTGGGAGGACCCGCAGGTGGTGGACGTCGTGAAGGCCACCGGACGCAAGAAGCTGATCATTGCCGGCCTGTGGACGGAGATCTGCGTGGCCATGCCCGCCATTCAGGCGGCCGGCGAAGGCTTCGACGTCCACGTCGTCACCGACGCCTCCGGGAGCGTGTCGGCCGAGGCCCACGACATGGCGGTGCGGCGCATGGTCCAGGCCGGGGTCGTGCCGATCACCTGGCTCGCCGTGATGAGCGAGTGGCAGCGCGACTGGGCCCGGACGGACCGCATCACGCCGGAGGAGCAGATGGCGGCCCTCGGGCACGCAGGTGCCACCGGGGTCGTGACGGTCTGGGAGCACCAGCTCCTGAACACCCCGGTCGCCGAGCCGGCCGGGGCGTGACGACGGGGGTACGGGGGCGGACCCGGTCCCGGAGTCCGGCTCCGGAGTGCCGCCCCCTGCCCCGCCCACCCCTCACGTGGTTGAGCGGCGTCACCCGCGCCGTTTCGATGGCGCTTCCACCCAGCCGGTCCGATGACGCGTCGAACGGCTCACTAGACTCGGCGTCGTGACGGACCGGGTGAACTGGCTGACGGCTGAGGAACAGCATGCGTGGCGGAGCTTCGTCCGGTTGCACGAGCGGCTGATCGGCCGCCTGGCGCATCTGCTGCAGACGGAATCCGGTTTGGCGTCGGCGGACTACGCGGTCCTGGTCAATCTGACGGACGTGCCGGACGGGCGTCAGCGGTACCAGGACCTCGCGCGGGCGCTGGAGTGGGAGAAGAGCCGGATGTCCCACCACCTGGCGCGCATGATCCGGCGAGGGCTGGTGGCACGCGAGGAGTGCGCCGAGGACGGGCGGGGCGCCTTCGCGGTCATCACGGAAGCGGGACGCGAGGCCATCGCCGCGGCAGCACCGCTGCACGTACAGGCCGTCCGGTCCCTCTTCCTGGACCAGCTGACCGCGGACGAACTCCGGGCCCTGGCTGAGATCTCCGTCCGCGTGGTCGACACGTTGGACGAGGACGCCTGAACGACGGCGATGAGAGCGCCGTCGGGCCCTCGCCACGGCCGGCTACGACAGCCGGACTCCGGACCAGGAATCGACCGTGCACTGTCCGTCGGCGTTGCTCCCCGCGGCCACGACCGTGCCGTCGGCGCGCAGGCCGAGGGTGTGCGTCGAACCGGCCGCCACGGCGACGACGTCGTGCCATCCGCCGACGTCGCACTGCCCGTTGCTGTTGTCCCCCGTGGCGAGGACCCGTCCGGACGCCGTGACCCCGACGGTGTGATAGCTGCCCGCGTCGAGCGCCACCACTTCCTCCCACGCGTCGACTTCGCACGCTCCGTGCGTCCGGTTCCCGGTCGCCACGGCCCGGCCGTCGGTCCTCAGGCCGACGGTGTGGAGATACCCGGCCGCGACGGCGGCGAGGTCACGCCACCCTTCAACAGCGCACTGACCGCGTCGGTTGCTCCCCGCTGCCAGCGCGGAACCGTCCGCCCGTACGCCGACCGAGTGCCAGTCGCCGCACGAGAGCGCGACCACCTCGCGCCAGGACTGCACGTCGCACTGCCCTTCCGCACCCCGGCCGGCGGCCAGCACGCGGCCGTTCTTGAGCAGCCCGAGGGTGCGGCGCCACCCCGCGGCCACGGCCGTGACCCCTCGCCACCCGAGGACGCCGCACTGCCCGTCGCCGTCCCACCCCGCCGCCAACACCGTGCCGTCCCAGCGGAGCCCCACCGTGTGGGACCGGCCCGTGTTCGAGGCGGTGTGGACGTTGCCGGCCGCCACGGCGACGACCGCGTCCCATCGTTCGACACGGCATTCCCCCGCCGCGGTGCCGCCAACGGCGAGAACGGTTCCGTCCCGGCGCCGCCCGACCGAATGACGCCTTCCGGCGGCCAGCGCCGGCAGGTGTACGAGCATCCCGCCCCCATGTCCTTGCACGTCGTTCTGATGGTGAGCCTGCGGCCCCGTCTGGCCGCTCGGCTCAAGGGACCAGTGTCCTGCGACGCGTCAGGACGGTCACGGCTCCTCTTCCCTTTCGTGGTGGGTGAGGGGGAAGTGGGTGGGGGGTGGTGGGTCGGGGAGTATGCCGTATTGGTGGTCGACGGCGGCCCGTTCGGAGTGGGCGGCGGTGGTCATTTCTTCGTCGGTGGCTTCGAGGTCGCGGTATCCGTCGTCCATGGCGAGGCCGAGGAAGCGGGTGAACGAGGCGCGCGGGGTGACGATGACGCGGTGGGGCGCGTTGCAGTCCCAGAGCCGGACCATGCGGGTGCCGTCGGGCATGGGGTGGGTGGGTTCGACGTTGAGCGTCATCGTGCGTGCTCACCCGGTGGGGTGGGTGGTCCCCAGCGGACGGGTTCGCGGTGGATCTCGGCGAAGAGGTCGTGTCCGGTGGCGCGGAGGTGGTCCTCCATCCAGGTGTCGACGTCGTCGTGGGTGTGGCGTTCACCGTCTGGCGGGGGCGGCATCTGTGCGCCGCACTCCGGTTGGCCGGTGGTGCAGACGGCGGTGACGACGATGTCTTCGGCGAGGGTGGGGATGGAGCGCCAGCCCTTGCACTGGCCTTGCTGGTTCATGGGGGTCCTCCTGCGGAGGGCGGGGGTGAGGGGTCGGGGTTCGGTCCCGGCCGCCCGGGACAGGGGCGTGCCCGTGGGCGGCCGGGACCAGGAGCGAGGGGACTGCGGGCCTCGCCCCTACCGCCCGCGCGCAATTCTCTTCGGCGTCAGGGATTCGCCGTTACGCGCGGGCGGAGTTCGGGGTGTTTCTGGTGCGGTGGTTACGGGATGCGTCTGCTGCTGCTGGCATTGAGCGCCGCGACCGCGGGAGCCAGGACGGCCAAGTTCCGGGAATCCAGGTCGCTGTGTTTCGCGGTCCACTCAATGCCGCCGCCCTGAGGGCGCAGGTAGTAAACGGACCAGTAACACGCCATGACCACGCCGACCTTCTTGGCGGCGGCGTCGTACACGACCGTGCCGTCCGTGAAAGGCGCACCGTCCATCAGGGCACCTTCTTCGCATCCGTCGAACGCCGGTGCGGGTGCTGTCGGATGATCCTCCGTAACGTCACCCGCGTCCCGGGGAGCAGCCCGACCCGGGCAAGCCTCCGCGTTGCCAGTGCGCAGGGCAAGCAGGGCTCAGGCGCCATGCCGTCCCGTGAACGCGACGCGCTGGAATGTGGACTGTTCGTCATCCGGTTACCTCCTCACTTCCCCCCCGGCTTCGACGGGGACAAGAGGAGCACAACTACCCCTATGCTGCTGTGGGTTGAGTGGCCCAACTCAACATTTCGAACATCCTTCGAAATCGTGCATCAAGCAGATCAGGAGGTCAGAACGATGAGCGACGATGCACTCTCAGAACCGTTGAACCCCTTTGAGGTCTTCGGTTTGGACGTACGGGAGATGCGCAAGGCGCGCAAGATGTCTCTCCGAGGGCTTGGTGCCGCCACCGGGTACTCAACGGCGTACGTCTCCAAGGTGGAGAACGCCAAGTTGCAGCCCAGCGAGAGCTTTGCGGAGGGGTGCGACCGGGCCTTTGGGACCGGAACGATGATGGCGCGTCAGCGGCAGGCGGCCATCGAGGGCGATCATCCGTCGTGGTTCGTGCCGCATCTTCAGCAGGAGCGCCGCGCACGAAGGATCTTCGACTACTCAACGCTCTTCTTCACGGGGCTACTGCAGACGCCGGAGTACGCACGCGCGCTGTACCGGATGAGTGTCCCCCGGCTCACAGCGGAGAAGGTGACGACGAAGGTCGCCGCGCGGATGGCGCGGAGGGAAATCCTGGATCGCGCCGATCCGCCCGCACCTGATCTCTGGGTGGTGATTCATGAAGCGTGCTTACGCGTTGAGGTTGGCGGGCCAGACGTGATGGCGCATCAACTGCAGAGCCTGCTGAACGATGCGGACCGGTCGAATGTCGCTCTTCAGCTCCTGCCGTTTAAGGCGGTACCCGTCACGAGCAAGCCATTCACGTTGCTGACCTTTGAGGGCGCACCTACGGTGCTTCATGCCGAGGGTCCGCAAGGTGGGCGACCGCAGGAGGCACCCAAGATCACGGCTGCCGCTATGGAGACCTACGATCGGCTACGGGCTGAGGCTCTTGGCCATGACGACACAATCAGCCGCATCCACAATGTCCTTGAGGAGTACGCAAGATGACAAGTACCCCTTACCCACGCATGTGGGTGAAGTCCAGCTACAGCGACCCCAATGGCGGCAACTGCGTCGAGTGGGCCCCTGCACACGCGTCCGCCACCGACGTCGTCCCGGTCCGTGACTCGAAGGTCCCGGCCGGCCCGGTCCTGCGCGTCCCCGCCACCGCGTTCGCCGCGTTCGTGGCGGGCATCAAGGACGGCACGGTCTAACCGACATCGCACCACCGCGAGGGTGCCCCGCCGAGTCCCATTCTCTGGCTCGGTGGGGCACCCTCGTTCCTGCACCGCGTGGGCCCAGCGCTCAGTTCCCCGGCCGCGTCGGGGACTCGGGTTCGAGGGCGAAGACCGGGATCACGCGATCGGTCTTCTCCTCGTACTCCGCGTACGGCGGAAACACCGCGACCGCGCGCTGCCACCACTCGGCCCGCTCGTCCCCGGTCACCTCGCGGGCCACCATGCCCCGCCGCTCGGGGCCGTCCTGGAGATCCACCCGCGGGTCGGATTGAAGGTTGTAGTACCAGACCGGGTGGCTCGGAAAGCCGCCGTTCGAGGCCACCGCCGCGTACCACCCCTCGTGTTCCACGCGCATCAGCGGAATCTTGCGGATCTTGCCGCTCTTCGCACCGCGCATCGTGACGATGACGACCGGGAGGCCGGTGTCCCAGAGCGTCGTGCCCTGGGTGCCGCCCGAGCTTTCGTACAGCTCGACCTGGTCGCGCACCCACTGCGCCGGACTCGGCTCGTACTCGCCTTCAAGCGGCATCGCTTGTACCCCAATGTCGTGTACGGATGATGTCGGCACGGGCAGGCTCGCGCCCCGCGCGAGCAGCCTCGCGGGGAGTTCAACGCCGCTGTGAGCGAACCGTATTCCGGGTTACGCCGTTGGAGCCCGCCCACCGCGACCGCGGGCCGTCGTCGTCGTACGGCCGCTCCACACCGGCCACCTCCACCACCCTCTCGGTCAATCAAAGCAAGCACGCTTGCTTGTTTCAGGGGGCGCTGCCATGCTCCGGGGCACGCAACTGCCCCGTCCCGAGGGAGCGCACCGTGGTCGACCCCCGTGTCGTGTTCGACGACCTGCGAGACGAGAGCGACGAGCTCGACTCGCTGGTGGGCGGCGCGCCCGTGGCCGACTGGGGGCGTCGGACGCCCGCGCCGGGGTGGTGCGTCGCGCACCAGATCGCGCACCTCGCGTGGACGGACCGGGTCGCGCTGCTCGCCGTCACGGACGCCGACGCGTTCGCCGTCGAGACGGAGAAGGCGTTGGCCGCGCCGTACTTCTTCGTCGACGAGGCCGCCGAACAGGGCGCCGCGACGCCGCCCGTCGAGTTGCTGGCGCGGTGGCGCGAAGGGCGGGCCGCGCTTCAGGACGCGTTGCGCTCCGCGCCGGCCGGGGCGCGGTTCCCCTGGTACGGGCCGCCGATGAGCGCGTTGTCGATGGCGACGGCCCGGCTGATGGAGACCTGGGCGCACGGGCAGGACGTCGCCGACGCCCTCGGCGTCACCCGCGCACCCACCGCCCGCCTGCGGAACGTCGCCCACATCGGCGTACGGACCAGGGACTACGCCTTCGGGGTACGCGGGATGACGCCGCCCGGTGAAGCGTTCCGCATCGAGCTGACGGCACCCGGACCCGACGGCGAGCTGTGGACGTACGGGCCCGAGGGCGCCGCACAACAGGTCACCGGGCCCGCGCTCGACTTCTGTCTGCTGGTCACCCAGCGGGCCCACCGCGCGGACCTCGCGCTCACCGCGCACGGCCCGGACGCGGACCGCTGGCTGGACATCGCGCAGGCGTTCGCCGGGCCCGCCGGCCGGGGCCGGGACCCGCAGGACCACGGTCGCGAGGGGCGCGCATGACGTCCGCCGCCCCCTTGCGCATAGGGAACGCGTCCGGCTTCTACGGCGACCGCTTCGACGCGCTGCGCGAGATGCTCACCGACGGCCCCCTCGACGTCCTCACCGGCGACTACCTGGCCGAGTTGACGCTGCTGATCCTGGGGCGCGACCGCCTCAAGGACCCCGGGCTCGGCTACGCCAGGAGCTTCCTGCGGCAGTTGGAGGAGTGCCTGGGCCTCGCCCACGACCGGGGCGTGAAGATCGTCGCCAACGCGGGCGGCCTCAACCCCGCCGCCCTCGCCGACGCGGTGCGCGCCCTCGCCGACCGCGTCGGAGTGCCGACGGCCGTCGCCCACGTGGAGGGCGACGACCTGATGGGCCGCGGCGACTGGGGGCCGGGCGTCCTCACCGCCAACGCCTACCTCGGCGGCGCCGGCATCGCCGCCTGCCTGCGCGCCGGCGCGGACGTCGTCGTCACCGGGCGCGTCACGGACGCCGCGCTCGTCACCGGGCCCGCCGCCGCGCACTTCGGCTGGGACCCCGATGCCGACGACGGCGATCTCGACGCCCTCGCGGGCGCGCTCGTCGCCGGCCACGTCCTGGAGTGCGGCACCCAGGCCACCGGCGGCAACTACCCCTTCTTCCAGGAGGTGTTCACCGCCGAACCGGGCGCGCGTCGGCCCGGCTTCCCGCTCGCCGAGATCCACCCCGACGGCACCTCCGTCATCACCAAGCACCCCGGCACCGGCGGCCTCGTCGACGTCGGCACCGTCACCGCGCAACTGCTGTACGAGACGGGGGACGTGCACTACCGCGGCCCCGACGTGACCGCGCGCCTGGACACCGTACTGCTCGCGCAGGACGGCCCGGACCGGGTCCGGATCAGCGGGGTGCGGGGCGAGGCGCCGCCGTCGACCCTCAAGGTCGGGCTCAACCGGATCGGCGGCTGGCGCAACGAGGTCGTGTTCGTCCTCACCGGACTCGACATAGAGGACAAGGCACGGCTGGTGCGCGAGCAGTTGGAGGGCGCGCTGGCCGGGGACCGGCCCGCGGACGTCCGCTGGGAGCTGGCCCGTACCGAACACGCCGACGCCGACACGGAGGAGCGGGCCAGCGCGTATCTGCGGCTCGTGGTGCGCGACCCGGACGCCGCCCGGGTGGGGCGCGCGGTCAGCGGCGCCGCGGTCGAGCTGGCACTGGGCAGCTACCCGGGCTTCCACGTGACCGCACCGCCCGGGAGGGGATCGCCGTACGGGGTGTTCGAGGCGCGGTACGTGCCGGCGGCGGGCGTGCCGCACACCGCGGTGCTCCCGGACGGCACGCGCACGCCGATACCGGCGGCCCGGGCGACGGAGCCGACCGGGCCGGAAGAGCGGACCACGTCGTACGACCCCCTCCCCGAACCGCTGCCGCCCGGTCCTGCTCGGTTCGCGCCCCTCGGGTGCGTCGCCGGGGCCCGCAGCGGCGACAAGGGCGGGGACGCGAACGTCGGCGTGTGGGCGCGCACCGACGACGCCTGGCGCTGGCTCGCCCACCACCTCACCGTCGACCGCTTCCGCGAACTGCTGCCCGAGACCGCGCACCTCGCCGTCGAACGGCACGTCCTGCCCAATCTCCGCGCCCTGAACTTCACCGTCGAGGGCATCCTCGGCGAGGGCGTCGCGGCCCGGGCCCGTTTCGACCCGCAGGGCAAGGCGCTCGGCGAGTGGCTGCGCTCGCGGCGCGTGGAGATCCCGGAAGAGCTGCTGTGACCGCAAGAACTGCGGCGACCTGAAGAGCCCCTGGGGCCGGAAGAACCGCCGTGACCTGCATGGCCCCGTTGCCGTGACGCCAGGGGAGCCGCCGACTCCCGAAGGGACCGCCGTGACCGTACTGCCGACCCGCACCGACCCGACGTCGCCCGAGTACGCCGCCCGCCGCGCCGCCCTGCTCGGCAAGCTCGCCGACCTCGACGCCGAGCACGCGAAGGCCCTCGCGGGCGGCGGCGAGAAGTACGTCGCCCGGCACCGCGCCCGCGGCAAGCTCCTCGCCCGCGAGCGCATCGAGCTGCTGCTCGACCCCGACACCCCCTTCCTGGAGTTGTCGCCGCTCGCGGCCTGGGGGAGCGAGTACCCGGTCGGCGCGTCGATCGTCACCGGCATCGGGACGGTGGCGGGCGTGGAGTGCGTGATCACCGCGAACGACCCGACCGTGCGCGGCGGCGCCTCCAACCCGTGGACCCTGCGCAAGGCGCTGCGCGCCAACGAGATCGCGTACGCCAACCGGCTGCCCGTCCTCTCGCTCGTCGAGTCCGGCGGCGCCGACCTGCCGTCGCAGAAGGAGATCTTCATCCCCGGCGGGGCGCTCTTCCGCGATCTGACGCGGCTCTCCGCGGCCGGCATCCCCACCGTCGCGGTCGTCTTCGGCAACTCCACCGCCGGCGGCGCGTACGTCCCCGGGATGTCCGACCACACGATCATGATCCGTGAGCGGTCGAAGGTGTTCCTCGGCGGTCCGCCGCTGGTGAAGATGGCGACGGGCGAGGAGAGCGACGACGAGTCCCTGGGCGGCGCCGAGATGCACGCCCGCACCTCCGGGCTCGCCGACCACTTCGCCGACGACGAGCACGACGCGCTGCGGCAGGCGCGCCGCGTCGTCGCCCGCCTCAACTGGCGCAAGGCGTACCCGGACCCGGGGCCGGCCGAGCCACCCAAGTATCCGGTTGAGGAGTTGCTGGGGATCGTTCCGGAGGACCTGAAGACCCCGTTCGACCCGCGCGAGGTCATCGCCCGGCTCGTCGACGGCTCCGACTTCGACGAGTTCAAACCGCTCTACGGAACGAGCCTGGTCACCGGCTGGGCGCGGCTGCACGGCCACCCCGTCGGGGTCCTCGCCAACGCACAGGGCGTGCTGTTCAGTGCCGAGTCCCAGAAGGCGGCGCACTTCATCCAACTCGCCAACCAGCGCGATGTTCCGCTGCTCTTCCTGCACAACACCACCGGGTACATGGTCGGCAGCCGGTACGAGCAGGGCGGGATCATCAAGCACGGCGCGATGATGATCAATGCGGTGTCGAACTCGACCGTGCCCCACCTGTCCGTCCTCATGGGTGCCTCGTACGGCGCCGGCCACTACGGCATGTGCGGCCGGGCGTACGACCCGCGGTTCCTCTTCGCCTGGCCGAGCGCCAAGTCCGCGGTGATGGGCCCGCAGCAACTCGCCGGGGTGCTCTCGATCGTGGCGCGGGCTTCGGCTGCGGCGAAGAGCCAGCCGTACGACGAAGAGGCGGACGCCGGGCTGCGCGCCATGGTGGAGCAGCAGATCGAGGCGGAGTCGCTGCCGGCGTTCCTGTCCGGGCGGCTGTACGACGACGGGGTGATCGACCCCCGGGACACCCGCACCGTGCTCGGGCTCTGCCTGTCCGCGATCCACACGGCCCCCTTCGAAGGCGCGCGCGGCGGCTTCGGCGTCTTCAGGATGTGAGCCCCACGATGCCCACGACGCACACGATGCGCATGATTTCCACGCTGCTGGTCGCCAACCGGGGCGAGATCGCCTGCCGGATCTTCCGCACCTGCCGGGCCGCGGGCATCTCCACGGTCGCGGTGTACGCCGACCCGGACGCGGACGCCCTGCACGTACGGGAGGCGGACCTCGCGGTCCGGCTGCCGGGCGCCGCCGCCGTCGACACCTATCTGCGCGCCGACCTCGTCGTACGGGCCGCGCTCGCCGCGGGCGCCGACGCCGTCCACCCCGGCTACGGCTTCCTCTCCGAGAACGCGGACTTCGCGCGCGCCGTCACCGACGCCGGCCTGCTGTGGGTGGGCCCGCCACCGGAGGCGATCGAGGCGATGGCGTCCAAGACGCGCGCCAAGGAGCTGATGGGCAGCGCACCGCTGAAGGCCGCGGACGTGACGGCGGCGGACCTCCCGGTGCTGGTGAAGGCGGCGGCGGGCGGCGGCGGCCGGGGCATGCGCGTCGTGCGCGAACTCTCTGAGCTGGTCGGAGAATTGGCGGCTGCCCGGTCGGAGGCGACGGCGGCCTTCGGGGACGGCGAGGTCTTCGTCGAGCCGTACGTGGAGCGCGGACGGCACGTGGAGGTCCAGGTCCTCGCGGACGCGCACGGCACGGTGTGGGCGCTCGGCACCCGGGACTGCTCGCTCCAGCGCCGGCACCAGAAGGTGGTGGAGGAGTGCCCGGCACCCGGGCTCCCCGCCGAACTCGTCGCCGAGTTGCACGCCGCGTCCGTGAAGGTGGCGCGCACCGTCGGCTACGTCGGCGCCGGCACCGTCGAATTCCTCATCTCCCCGGACGGCCGCGCGCACTTCCTGGAGGTCAACACCCGCCTCCAGGTCGAACACCCCGTCACCGAAGCGGTCTTCGGCCTCGACCTGGTGGCCTGGCAACTCGCCGTCGCGGAGGGCGCCCGGCTGCCCGTCGAGCCGCCGCCGGCCGTGGGCCACGCGGTGGAGGCGCGGTTGTACGCGGAGGATCCGGCGGCGGGCTGGGCCCCGCAGACGGGCGTGTTGCACGAACTCTCCGTCCCCGTGGGGCAGGGCGTGCCCACGCTGCGCGTCGACACCGGATACGGGCCCGGCGACCGGATCCCCGTCCACTACGACCCGCTGCTCGCGAAGGTGATCGCCTGGGCGCCGACCCGGGCCGCCGCGGTGCGCCGGCTCGCGGACGCGCTGCGCCGCGCCCGGCTGCACGGCCCGGTCACCAACCGGGACCTGCTGGTGGGCACGCTCACGCACCCCGAGTTCCTGGCGGGCGACGGTGTCGACACCGGCTTCTACGAACGGCACTTGGCGGAGCTGACCCGACCGCTGCCGGGGGAGGAGCACGCGGCGGTGGCCGCCGCGCTGGCGCGGGCCGCGCCAGCCGGTGGCGACGGGCTGCCCGGCCGTCTGGGCGCGTGGCGCAACCTGCCGTCACAGCCGCAGTCGAAGGCGTACGACGGCCGGGGCGGCCACCACGAGGTCCGCTACCGGACCACGGCCCGGGACGGGGTCCGCTGCACCGTCGAAAGCCCTCCCGGCGCACGGGTCGTCAGCGTCGCACCGGACCGGGTGGCGCTGGAGGTCGACGGGGTCGTACGGACGTACGCGGTGCGGGAGTACGGGGACGGGCGGGTGTACGTGGACGGGCCGACCGGCTCGTACGCCCTCGTCCTCCGCCCCCGCTTCCCCGAGCCGCACTCCCGCCACGAGCCCGGCTCGCTGCTCGCCCCCATGCCGGGCACGGTCGTACGGATCGCGGACGGACTCGCCGCCGGGGCGCAGGTGGTGCGCGGCCAGCCGCTGGTGTGGCTGGAGGCGATGAAGATGGAGCACCGGATCGTGGCACCCGCGTCCGGCGTCCTCACCGCGCTGCACGCGGCGCCGGGCGCCCAGGTCGAGGTGGGCGCCCTCCTCGCCGTCGTCCACGAAGAACAGCACGGAGAGCAGCGCGAAGAACAGCACGGAGAGCAGCGCGGAGAGCAGCGCAGGGACCAGCAGGAGCACCCCGCCGAGGAGGAATCGTGAGCATCGAGAGCCAGGAGCACCAGGACCTGCGCACGGCCGTCGCCGCGCTCGGGCGACGGCACGGGAGCGACCACGACCGCGACGCGCTGTGGGCCGACGCCGCCGAACTCGGTTATCTGGGCGTGAACCTCCCCGCGGAGTACGGCGGCGGGGGCGGCGGACTCGCTGAACTCTCGCTCGTTCTTGAGGAGTTGGGGGCGGCCGGCTGTCCGCTGCTGATGATGGTGGTCTCACCGGCGATCTGCGGCACGGTCATCGCCCGCTTCGGCACCGAGGAGCAGAAACGCGCCTGGCTGCCGGGGCTCGCCGACGGCAGCCGCACGATGGCGTTCGGGATCACCGAGCCGGACGCCGGCTCGAACTCCCACCGGATCACCACCACCGCGCGCCGCGCCGACGACGGGGGATGGGTCCTCACCGGCCGCAAGGTCTTCATCTCGGGCGTGGACATCGCCGACGCGACGCTGATCGTGGGACGCACGGAAGACGCCCGCACCGGCCGCCTCAAGCCGTGCCTGTTCATCGTCCCGCGCGACGCCGAGGGCTTTCACCGCACGCCCATCGACATGGAGCTGGACGCGTACGAGAAGCAGTTCGAGCTGGTCCTCGACGACGTGCGGCTGCCGGCGGACGCGCTCGTCGGCGACGAGGACGCGGGGCTGCTCCAACTCTTCGCCGGGCTCAACCCGGAGCGGGTGATGACCGCGGCGTTCGCCATCGGCATGGGCCGCTACGCGCTGGCGAAGGCCGTCGACTACGCACGCCAGCGCCAGGTGTGGAAGGACCCCATCGGCGCCCACCAGGCCATCGCCCACCCCCTCGCCCAGGCCCACATCGAACTCGAACTCGCCCGGCTGATGATGCAGAAGGCGGCGCGGCTGTACGACGAGGGCGACGACGTCGCCGCGGGCGAGGCGGCGAACATGGCCAAGTACGCGGCGGGGGAGGCGTGCGTACGGGCCGTGGACCAGTCCGTGCACACCCTCGGCGGCAACGGGCTGACCAGGGAGTACGGCCTGGCGCGGCTGATCACCGCGGCCAGGGTGGCGCGGATCGCGCCGGTGAGCCGGGAGATGGTCCTCAACTACGTGTCCCACCAGACGCTGGGCCTGCCCAAGTCGTACTGACCCCCTGTGGACGGCGGGAGCCATGAGCCCTCTGGTCACCTCCGCGCACGAGCGCGGCATCACGACCCTCACCCTGAACTCGCCCGCGACCCGCAACGCCCTGTCGGCGCCGCTGGTCGACGTGTTGGCGCGGGCGCTCGCGGAGTGCGGACGGGACGACGGCGTACGGGCGGTCGTCCTCACCCACGAGGGCGGCGTGTTCAGCGCGGGCGCCGACCTGAAGGCCCCGCCGAGCCCGTACGCCTTCGTGGACCTGCTGCGGCAGGTCGTCGAACTGCCGAAGCCGGTGGTGGCCCGGGTCGCCGGACGGGCGCGCGCGGGCGGCCTCGGGCTGCTCGGCGCGTGCGACGTCGCGGTGGCGTCGACGGCGTCCGACTTCGCTTTCACGGAGGTGCGCATCGGGGTCGCCCCGGCCGTGATCTCCCTTCCGCTGCTGCCCCGCCTCCAGCCGCGCGCGGCGGAGTGCCTCTACCTGACGGGGGAGCGGTTCGACGCGGCGGAGGCCGTACGGATCGGGCTGCTCACCCGCAGCGCGGACGACGTGGACGCGGCGCTCGCGCCCGTGCTGGCCGCCCTGCGCAAGGCGTCCCCGCAGGGGCTGGCCGCGGCGAAGCGGCTGCTCACGGTTAGGGTGCTGGAGACCTTCGACCGGGACGCCGAAGACCTGGTGCAGCGCTCCGCGTCGCTGTTCGCGTCGGCCGAGGCGCGCGAGGGGATGGCCGCCTTCCTCGAACGACGGGACCCCGCATGGGAGCTGTGACCCCCTCTCCCTCGACCTCCACCCCGGCCTCGGCTCCGAACGGGCCCAAGCAGGACCGCAGTCGCGCCACCCGGCAGCGGCTGCTGGAAGCGGCGGTGGCGTGCCTGGCCGAACACGGCTGGGCGGGCTCGACGGTCTCGGTCGTCGCCGAGCGCGCGGGGGTGTCGCGGGGCGCTGCCCAGCACCACTTCCCGACCCGCGAGGACCTGTTCACCGCCGCGGTCGAGTACGTCGCCGACCAGCGCTCCCGGGCCCTAGCGGAACTCCCCTCCGACGACCGCACGGCCGTCGTCACCGCCCTCGTCGACCTCTACACCGGCCCCCTGTTCCGCGCGGCGCTGCGGCTGTGGGTCGCCGCGTCGAACGAGGAGCACCTGCACGCCCGCGTCACCGAACTGGAGTCCCGACTCGGCCGCGAGACCCACCGCATCGCGGTGCGCCTCCTCGCCGTCGACGAGTCCCGCCCCGGCGCCCGCGAAACCGTCCAGGGCTTCCTGGACATGGCCCGCGGCCTCGGCCTGGCCAACCTCCTGACGGACGACAGCGCCCGCCGGCAGCGGGTGGTCCGCCAGTGGGCGCTGATCCTGGAGGACGCGCTGGGGTGAGCGCGAGGGGCCGGTCGTCCGTGCTCAGCCGGACGTGACTGCCCGCTCGTACCCTTCGACCTCCCGCGGGTCCCGCGACGGCGGCCCCACGTACCGCGCCGACGGGCGGACCAGACGGCCGGTGCGCTTCTGTTCCAGGACGTGCGCCGACCAGCCGGCGGTGCGGGCGCAGGTGAACATCGAGGTGAACATGTGCGCGGGGACCTCGGCGAAGTCCAGCACGATGGCCGCCCAGAACTCCACGTTCGTCGCCAGGACCCGGTCCGGGCGGCGGTTGTGCAGCTCCTCCAGCGCGGCCTTCTCCAGCGCCTGGGCGACCTCGAAGCGCGGGGCCGCCAGTTCCTTCGCGGTGCGGCGCAGCACCCGGGCGCGGGGGTCCTCGGCCCGGTAGACGCGGTGGCCGAAGCCCATCAGCCGCTCGCCCTTGTCCAGCGCCTGCTTCACGTACGCCGTGGCGTCGCCCGTCCGCTCGATCTCCTCGATCATGCCGAGCACCCGCGAGGGCGCGCCGCCGTGCAGCGGCCCCGACATCGCGCCGACCGCGCCGGAGAGCGCCGCCGCGACGTCCGCGCCGGTGGAGGCGATGACGCGGGCGGTGAAGGTGGAGGCGTTCATGCCGTGCTCGGCCGCGGACGTCCAGTACGCGTCCACCGCCTTCACGTGCCGCGGGTCCGGCTCGCCGCGCCAGCGGACCATGAAGCGCTCGACCACCGAGTGCGCCTTGTCGATCTCGCTCTGCGGGACCATCGGCAGGCCCTGTCCCCTGGCACTCTGTGCCACGTACGACAGTGCCATGACGGCCGCCCGCGCCAGGTCGTCCCTGGCCTGCTCCGCGTCGATGTCCAGCAGCGGTTTCAGGCCCCACACGGGCGCCAGCATCGCCAGCGCGGACTGGACGTCGACCCGGATGTCACCGGAGTGGACGGGGATCGGGAAGGGCTCCGCGGGCGGCAGCCCCGGCTCGAACGCCCCGTCGACCAGCAGTCCCCACACGTTCCCGAAGGAGACGTGTCCGACGAGGTCCTCGATGTCGACGCCGCGGTAGCGCAGCGCGCCGCCTTCCTTGTCGGGCTCGGCGATCTCGGTCTCGAACGCGACGACTCCTTCGAGCCCAGGTACGAAGTCGGACATCAGGCGGCTCCTCACGATCATGACGCGTCGAGTCGGTGGGTTCGGTCGAGGCGTGCGACTGGTGGTCGGTCATCCCGGTGATGCCCCGTGCGATGGGTGGTCACCCGTTCGACGGGAGCGGAAACGCTGGCTGCTGCTGTGGAAGCGCCACAGGGGTGACGGCTCGATTCTGTACGGTTTCCACTGTCCCGCACAGGGTGAGAACAGGCACAGCGTGCCATGGGGTGGTCCGGGGGTTGGGGACCTGCTTTCGCGGGCAGACTGTGTGGCGCACTTCGCGGGGCGCCGCTTCTGGCATATGCCGGGCGGCTGCCGGGCCGGCGGTGGCCTGCGGCAGGATGGCACCGTGACCGACCACGCCGCCGCGGCGAAAGCCGCCGCTCAAGCCGTCGCCCGGGTCGCCGCGGCGACGGGCTCCGCGCCCGATCCCGCCGTGATGCGCGAGCAGTACCGCTCCACCGCGCTGCTGGACACGGACCTCGCGCCCACGCCCATGGACCAGTTCGTCCACTGGTTCCACGACGCCGTCACGGCCGGGCTGCACGAGCCGAACGCCATGGTCGTCGCGACGGCCACGCCCGAGGGCCGGCCCTCGTCCCGCACGGTGCTGCTGAAGGAGTACGACAGCCGGGGCTTCGTCTTCTTCACGAACTACGAGTCCCGCAAGGGCCGGGAGATCGCCGCCAACCCGTACGTCTCGCTGCTCTTCCCCTGGCACCCGATCGCCCGCCAGGTCGTCGTCACGGGCACCGCGTCCCGGATCGGCCGGGACGAGACCGCCGCGTACTTCCGCAGCCGTCCGCACGGCTCGCAGCTCGGGGCGTGGGCGAGCCGCCAGTCGTCCGTGATCTCCTCCCGGCAGGAGCTGCTGGACGCCTTCGACGAGCTGGCCGCGCGCTACCCGGAGGGGGAGCAGGTGCCGGCGCCGCCCCAGTGGGGCGGGATCCGGGTGGAGCCGGAGACGGTCGAGTTCTGGCAGGGCCACCAGGACCGGCTGCACGACCGGCTGCGGTACGTACGGCGGGACGAAGGCGAAGGCGAAGACGGGGAGGGCGGGGGCGGGGAGGGCTGGCGGGTCGAGCGCCTGGCGCCCTGACCCGCGTACGCGCCGCGACGCTCGGGAAAAGCAGAACCCGCGGGCTCTGGTTCCTCCTGACGGAGGAGCCGGCCGGACGTACCGGCGAGCCCGCGGGTCGGTGACTGCTTGGGATTGCGGCAGGTGGCCTGCCGACTGCACAGCGTGCGACAGCAGGCCCTAGCCCGCAGTCACCTCACGCGTCCGGTGTGCATACATCTGCCGAACCACCTCCTCTCTCGTGTGCGCCACACACTAGGAGCGCACAGAACGCGCATCAAGCGCTTTTTTCGCGTCTGCCTTTCCGCAGGTCAGCGGCGTGCATCCGGATCTTCCCCGGCCCACAGCCCGGTGCCGCGCGCCGCGGCCACCCGCCCAATGTGCTCCATCGCCTCCTCGGCCGGCAGTGCGGCCACCTTCCGCCCGTCCCGCAGCCGCAGCGCGACCAGGTCGGCCGCGGCCTCCCGCGGACCGAGCACCGCCTGGTACGGCGCCAAGCGCGCGGCACGGATCCGCGCGCCGAGGGTGCCGCGGTCCGGACCGGCCAGCTCCGCCCGCAGCCCCGCGGCCCGACAGCGCTCCACCAGGCGCGCGGCGATCGGCACCTCCGCGTCGGTGACGGGCAGCGCGACGACCTGGACGGGCGCGAGCCAGACCGGGAAGGCGCCGCCGTGCGCCTCGATCAGGTGTGCCACGGCCCGCTCCAGGCTGCCCACGATCGCCCGGTGGATCATCACCGGGCGATGCTTGCCGCCGTCCGCGCCGACGTACTCAAGTCCGAACCGCTCGGGCTGGTGGAAGTCGATCTGCACGGTGGACAGGGTCGACTCGCGCCCGGCGGGGTCCGCGACCTGCACGTCGATCTTGGGTCCGTAGAACGCGGCCTCGCCCTCCACCGCCTCGTACGGCAGCCCGGAACGGTCCAGCACGTCGGTCAGCAGGGCGACCGACCGGCGCCACAGCTCGGGCGCGTCGACGTACTTGCCGCCCGGGCCCGGCAGCGAGAGCCGGTAGCGGGCCGGCCGGACGCCCAGCGCCGCGTAGGCCTCCCGGATCAGGCCCAGCGCCGCGAACGCCTCCTCCGCGGCCTGCTCCATGGTGCAGAAGACGTGCGCGTCATTGAGCTGGATGGCCCGGACGCGGGTCAGACCGCCCAGCACCCCGGACAGCTCCGAGCGGAACATGGTCCCCAACTCGGCCATCCGCAAAGGGAGTTCCCGGTAGCTGTGGGCGCGGGAACGGTAGATCAGGGCGTGGTGCGGACAGAGGCTGGGCCGCAGCACGACCTGCTCGCCGCCGAGGTCCATCGGCGGGAACATGTCGGTGCCGTAGTGCGACCAGTGCCCCGAGATCTCGTACAGCTCCCGCTTGCCGAGCACGGGCGAGTACACATGGCGGTAGCCGGCCTTCCGCTCGACCTCGCGGACGTACTCCTCCAGGGCGTGCCGGATGACGGCGCCGTCGGGCAGCCAGTACGGCAGCCCCGCGCCCATCAGGGGATCGGTGTCGAACAGGTCCAGCTCACGGCCGATGCGCCGGTGGTCGTGGACGGTGGTGCCGGTGTCGGGGGTCATGGCGGTCTCCTCGCTGCGCTTGCTGCGCCTGCTGGGGAGCGAGTGACCACACGGCGAAGCCCCGGGGCACTCGCCCCGGGGCTTCGACTTCGTCAGCTGTCAGCGCGCCGGGACACTCTCCGGCGTCGTCGTGTGAACGGCGGCACGCTGCATGACGCCAACGCTAGCAGTCGGCGTCCTGCGGCGCGGGCGTTGCCGGTAGGGGCGTTGCCGGTACGGAAGCGGGCGCGAGGCCGTCCGCGATGGCCCGCAGCGCGGCGAGGTGCTTCCTGTACGCCGCCCGTCCCTCCTTCGTCAGCGACAGCCAGGTCCGGGGCCGCCGCCCCACCCGCCCCTTGTCGACGGAGACGAGCCCCGCCTCCTCCAACGCCGCGACCTGCTTGGACAGCGCCGAGTCCGTCACCTCCACCAGATCGCGCACGAACCCGAACTCGGCCCGGTCGACGGGCGCGAGCGCGGCGACGACGGAGAGCCGGACGGGTGCGTTCAGCAGCGGGGAGAGGTCGTGCCGGGGGTGGCTGCCGTGACTCACGCGGTCCGCCGCCCCTCGCGTATCGCCACCACGGCGAGCGGCAGCGCACACCACAGCGTCCCCGCCACCGCGAAGGGCACGCTGCCCTCGAACGTCGAGACCCCGAGCGCGACCGTGACGGCGAAGGCCGTCGCCCACCCCGCGATCACCCCGCCGTGCCGCGCCCCGAAGCCCCGCCGCACCACGGTCTGCCGGGCGGCATAAGCGCTCAGCCCTCCGATCAGCGCGCAGTTCAGCACCGCGAAGACCAACGCGGCGAGCAACCCGCGCCACAGCAACGCCATCGGCACGAGCACCACCTGCCCGCCCGCGAGCACCCACAAATACCGCGCGTACCACCCGCTACCGCGCAGCGCCGCAGCCTCCGCTCCGGCGGCGCGCACGAGCGCGTCGCTCGCATCGATGCGTGCGTCCATGACTCCCCCTTCGCCCCGGGACGGGTCGCCCCTCCTTTTCTAGAGTGCCAAGTACTTTCCACTTCTGCAAGTAGTTTCTGTCGCGGGAAGCAGGGTGCACTCGCCGTGGTTCTCCAGGTGCGAGAACCACGCACGGGCCGCAGATACCAGCGCGGCCGCAGGGCCACGGCGAGTACGTCACGGCGCAGGCGGCCCGCAGAGGCACCGCGCAAGCCGGCCCGCAGGGCGAGCCGCGGCGCGGTCAGGCGTGGCGGTAGAAGATGCGGGCGCGGTTCTCCGCCATCACGCGGCCGTTCCACTCGTGGCCGCCGTCCACGTTCCCCGACCGCAGCAGCGGCGGCTCCACGCCCCGCTCCGCCAGCGTCTCCGCCGCCGCCGCCATCATCGCCTGCATCAGCGCGCTCGTGACGACCGTGGACGCGGGCGCGAAGGGCGCCTCGATCGCGTCGTGCGTGAGGACCGTGTCGCCGATGGCGATCTTGGAGTCGAGGACGACGTCGCAGTGGTCCTTGAGGAACGTGCCCGTGGTGTGCCGCGACGAGGTGGAGTCGGCGTACGCCACCGACGTCACGCCGATGACCTTCAGCCCCAGCGCCCGCGCGTTGAGCGCCATCTCCACCGGCAGGGCGTTGCGGCCGGACAGGGAGATGATGACCAGGGTGTCGCCGGCCTGCGCCGGGCTGGTGTCGAGGACGGCCGCGGCCAGCCCGTCGACGCGCTCCAGTGCGGAGCCCAGCGTCGCCGGGACGACGTCGACGCCGACGACGCCGGGGACGGCGAGCAGGTTCATCACCGCGAAGCCGCCGGCGCGGTAGACCACGTCCTGCGCGGCGAGCGAGGAGTGGCCGGCGCCGAAGGCGAAGAGGCGACCCCCGGAGGCCACGGTGTCGGCGATGACCTCGCCGGCCGCTGCGACGTTCTGCGCCTCCTCGTCCCGTACGCGCGCCAGCAGATCGATCGCCGCGTCGAAGAACTGACCTGCCAGCTTGCTCTCGCTCATCGCTGAGCCCTTTCGAGGAGGTGGGAAGCCCGGTGGCAGCACGCGGCGCGCACGCATGCGGTGCGTACACGTCCGGGTACGCGGACACCAGGGAACGCGCCGGGGAATGCCCGCGCCGTCGATCACGTTGCGGTCTGGACCATTGCCCTGTCAATACGGTCACCGGTCGCTCTTGAGCGCCGGGTTCCGCGGGGACGGCACGGTTGTCAGTGGGATGCGTAAGAATTGAGTTCGGGGCCGCACCGCACGATTCTTCGAGGGGCACGAATGTCCGGACTGATCGACACCACGGAGATGTACCTCCGCACCATCCTTGAGCTCGAAGAGGAAGGTGTGGTTCCCATGCGAGCCCGCATCGCCGAGCGGCTCGACCAGAGCGGGCCGACGGTCAGTCAGACCGTGGCGCGAATGGAGCGCGACGGTCTCGTGACGGTCGCCGGGGACCGCCATCTGGAGCTCACGGAGGAGGGTCGGCGGCTGGCGACGCGCGTGATGCGCAAGCACCGGCTCGCCGAGTGCCTGCTCGTCGACGTGATCGGCCTGGAGTGGGAGCAGGTCCACGCCGAGGCGTGTCGCTGGGAGCACGTGATGAGCGAGGCGGTGGAGCGGCGCGTGCTGGAGCTGCTGCGCCACCCGACCGAGTCGCCGTACGGGAATCCGATCCCGGGCTTGGAGGAGCTGGGCGAGAAGGCGGAGGCGGATCCGTTCCTGGACGTGGGCATGGTCTCGCTCGCCGACCTCGACCCGGGCTCGGACGGCAAGACCGTGGTCGTCCGCCGGATCGGCGAGCCGATCCAGACCGACGCCCAGCTGATGTACACGCTGCGGCGCGCGGGCGTGCAGCCCGGTTCGGTGGTCAGCGTGACCGAGGCCGCGGGCGGCGTCCTGGTCGGCAGCGGCGGCGAGGCGGCCGAGCTGGACTCCGACGTCGCGTCGCACGTCTTCGTCGCCAAGCGCTGAGGGTCTTGGGGCGTGTCTTCACTCCCTAAGGCAGGCCCTGGCTCCTGAGCCGAGCGCGCCCGGTGCCTGAGGGGCGCTGGGCGCGCCGCATGCCGTAAGCGGCCCCGCGCCGCACCCCGCCACCTGCCGTTTCACCCAGGAAGGCGCGCCCCGGGCCCTCGGCGCGCAGACCCCGACGCGGCGAGCGCTCACGCGCCGTCCCGTCACCCCATCGCGCCCCGTCGCCTTGTCGTGGCTTTTTCCGTACGGAACTACAGCGTCTGCGCGCCGCGCGTGCCACGCTGGGGCCAGGCATATGACTCAGAGCCGTGGAGGGATCAGGCATATGCGCCCCTCTCATGCCCGGCGCACCCCGCGGCGCACTCATCTCGCTCCCGCCCCCTCCCCCCACCCCTCGCGCCCCCTGCCGTGCCCGTGCCCGCGCCCGCCGCGTACCGCCTGGTGGGGCCCCGGCATCCGTGGATGCCGGGGCCCGTCCTCCCCTGTGCTGACCCGGAGCCCCGAGCTCTCAGGGTCATTCCCCTCGGACCGTCTTCCCCGAGCGGCCCGCCTCCCGCAAAAGATCTCCCCTGGCCAACCGGCGCCAACCCTCGCCCCCCGTCACACGAAGGTGGGGTGTTGTCCGCCGTTAGCCGGGCATGAGCCCGTGTTCGAATAACAGTTCGATAGGCTGGTCCTACCGGCCGTACGGGAGAGATGGGGGGTGCCGGGTACGTGGTGCGGCGCATCGATGTGACCGGAGCGGATGGCGCACGCCTGGTCGCTTGGGAGTACGGCACCCCGACGGCAACGACGACGACGGCAACGACGACGATGCCGTCGCCCGGCACGCCCGCGGGCGCGACCCCGGGCATCCACTCGGGCACGGCCTCCGACGCCGACCGCACCCCCGGCGTGTTACTGCTGCACGGGCTGATGGGCCGGGCCTCCCACTGGGCCACCACCGCGCGCTGGCTCTCCACCCGCCACCGCACGGTCGCCCTCGACCAGCGCGGCCACGGCCGCTCCGACCAGCCGACGGACGGTCCGTTCACCCACGACGCGTACGTCGACGACGCCGAAGCCGCTGTCGAGCAGCTCCGCCTCGGCCCGGTCAGCATCGTCGGACACTCCATGGGTGCGCTCACCGCCTGGCGCCTCGCCGCCCGCCGCCCCGACCTGGTGCGCGCGCTGGTCATCAGCGACATGCGGGCCTCCCCGCTCGGCGCGGCCTCGCAACGCGTGTGGGAGAGCTGGGTCCGCGCCTGGCCGGTTCCGTTCGCCACCCTCGCGGACGTGCGCAAGTGGTTCGGCGAGGAGGACCCCCTGGTGGAGCGCCCCAGCCCGGTCCGCGGCGACTTCTACGCGGAGGTGATGGCCGAACGCCCCGACGGCTGGCGCCCGGTGTTCTCCCGCCGCCAACTCCTCAAGGTCCGCGAGACCTGGGTGCACGACGCCCACTGGGACGAACTGGCCCAGGTCCACTGCCCCACGCTCGTGGTCCGCGGCCTCGACAGCGAACTGGGCCGCGCCGAGGCCCACGAAATGGTCCGCGTCCTCCCGCACGGCCGGTACGCCGAGGTCACCGACGCGGGCCACCTGATCCACTACGAACACCCCGCGGGCTGGCGCGCTGCGATCGAACCGTTCCTCAACGAGGTGGCCAGCGTCTGAAGGGTGTCGATGTGGGTCGGGCGCAGACGTGGCCGGTCCGTGGGACCGGTTCGCGCCCCAGCCCCGCGCGCGTCACCTCGGCCGTGTCGAAACCACTCGTCCGCGCGACCATGACCCATGCGCCCGGACACCTGGCACCTCACCCGAGACCTGCACCGCTTCCTCGGCCACGCCCGCGACTTCCTTCACTCGCGGCCCGCCCTGCACACCCTTCCCCTGACCGTCACCGAGACGCTCCGTACGCAGGGGGTGGACACGTACGGGCCCGACGCCCCCGTCTTCGGGTGGCTGGAACGAGGCGGTCAGGTCCGGGCCGCCTTCTTCCGCACCCCGCCCAGGCGGCTGACCCTCACGCCCCTCGGACCTGACGAAACGGACGCCCTCGCCGTTCTCCTGGCCGACCTCGGGCACCCGCTGCCCGGTGTCAGCGCGGACCACGACACCGCCGGGGCCTTCGCCGCCGCCTGGCAGCGGAGCACCGGTGCGACGCCGGTGCTTCAGGAGCGGCACCGGCTGTACCGGCTGGGGGAGTTGAGGCCGCCGCAGCCGCCTCCGGCCGGGCGCGGGCGCGTCGCGGAGGTGCGGGACCGGGAGCTGCTCGTGCGCTGGTACCGGGCGTTCGGGGCCGAGATCGGGAGGGGTGCCGGGCAGGGCGCCGGGGCCTGGGCGGACGTCCGCATCGCCGCCCGCAGGGTCGCGCTCTGGGAGAGGCCGGACGGCACCCCCGTCTCCATGGCCGGGGCGTCCCCGATGGTCGCGGGGCAGATCAAGGTGGCTCCCGTGTACACCCCGGCCCACCTGCGCGGCCGGGGGTACGCGGGTGCGGCGACGGTCGAGGTCAGCCGGGCGGCGCTCGCCGCGGGCGGGACGGACGTCGTCCTCTTCGCGGACCTCGCGAACCCCACCAGCAACAGCCTTTACCGGAGGATCGGCTATCGCCGCGTCACCGACTTCACGATGTACGACTTCACGACGGGCCCGGGACCCGTCTGACCGCCACGGCTCAGAACGAGAAGACGACGCCCAGTGTCGCGGCCATCTCGCAGCCGTTGTTGTACGTGCCCGACCAGGCGATGTGCTCGCCCTGCCAGACGCCGTTCGCGCTCACCGTGACCGGGTCCCACTCACGGGTGCAGAAGGTCTGCGGCAGTTCGGACGGCAGTGCGGTGAAGTCGCCGTCCACGGCGTGCAGTTCGCGACAGGCCGCCGCGGCGTCCGGGTGCGTGCCCGTCGCGCGCGGGGCGCAGTCGAGGGTGACGGCGCGCTCCACCGTCGACGGCGTGGCGGACGTGCCCTTCGCGACGGTGAGGACGAGCGCGGAGGGGGCGTACAGGCTGCTCGCCGCGGCGGGCGGGGCCGTCGGAAGGGCGAGGGGCTGGGCTACTGCGGTGCCCAGTGCCGTACCGCTCAGCAGGAGTGCGGCGGCCGTGGCGATCGTGCTCCGCAGATGACGCATGGAAGGACTCCTTCACTACGAGGGTGACGAGGGTGATGTGAGAGGTGTGAGAGGTGAGAGAGATGCGAGAGATGCGAGGGCGACGCGAGAGGTGCGAGAGAGACACGGGGGCCACCAGGCCGACGAGAGCCGCGAGTTCGCACGGGTTCGTTGGCTCATGCGCTGGTGGGGTTGTACGACTGCGGACAGGAGTCTTGCGTACGCGCACAGTGAGCGCATGCGACTGCGCTGTTTTCCGGTCGCGCATCACTCGTTAGGGGTGACCGAATGGTCGTTCGGGCAGCTCGTTGCGGGTGCGGACGGCCCGGGGGAGGCGTCCACCATGTGGACGATCTCGGGTGGTCCCCTCTGGAACAACCGCCTGAGCTGCCCACTTGCTCAGGCGGCACGTTCCTTCAGCCACGCCGCTTCGACGAGAAACAGCCCCTCGTGGACAGCCCCTCGTGGTCCCCGAAGCCCTCGAAGCGCTCGGCTCAGGAGCCGAGGGGCTTCCGCATCTCCTCGCGCACCCGCACCGTCGCCTCCGCGACCTCCGTCAGATCGATCGCGCTCGGCGTCATGCCCATCGACGCGGGGGTGACCATCGACACCGACGCGTTCGTGTTGTCGTCCGCCCACGCGCACATCGGCATCGTCGCCCGGCCCGTGTCGGTCTGGTCGGCCACCAGGACCTGGCAGCTGATCTTCACGTCGGAGCCCGCCGGCGTGACGTCCTTCGCCGGTACGGCCAGTTCGATGCCCTTCGCCGTCGCGCTGCCGCGGAGGATCGAGGTGCGGGCCCGGTCCGGGTCGCTGATCCGGCCGTGCAGCCCGGAGACCACCAGGACGCCCGCCGCCTGCCCGTTCACCGAGGTGTACTGGGCGACGGTCGACTTGGCGTCCTTGATGACCTCCTCGCTCGTGCCCTTGAGCCGCTCCTGGTACTCCTGCGACATGTCACCGGCCAGCTCGTACTTCCCGTCGAGCAGCGTGGAGGGCAGCGTGAGCTGGTGCTCGGCCGGCGGGTAGTCGTCCGACGCCTTGCCGTCGGAGCCGCCGCCGGCGCCGACGACGGTGTTGCCGTACCAGGACAGCAGCAGCAAACCGGCCACGGCGCCCACGGCTATGAGCACGGTGCGGCCGGTCCGCTTCCGCGGCGGTGGCGGCGGTCCCTGGAGCGGCGCGCCCCAGGGCCCCGGAGCCGGAGCCTGCCAGGGCGTCGTCCCGTACCCCTGGGGATGCGGCGGCTGTTGCTGCGGCGGATACGGCTGCTGCTGCCCGTACGGCCCTGGCTGCGCGTACGGACCGGGCTGGCCGTAACCCCCCTGCGGGGGCTGCTGCGGCTGGTGCGGAGGCGGCGGCGTCGACATGAGCAGCAACCTACGCCACGCGCTACTTGCTGACCGCCGCCAGGATCTCCGGCAGCTCCCTGATCGTCACCGGCGCCGCGAGCCGCAGGCCCGCCCACCCGACGAGCAGCCCGTACGCCGCACCGGCCGGCAGCACCGTCCACAGGTGCTCGTGCCCGTCCGTCAGGTGCAGCCAGACCGTCACGGCGATCAGCGGCGCGCACACCAGCGCGGCGACGACCGCCCCGCCGAGCAGCGACATCCACGCCAGCGCGCCCTGCCCTGCCGCCACGTTCTTGTACGCGCTGTCCTGCGGGATCGTGTACGGGTAACGGGCCGAGGCGTACGCGCCCGTGCCCACCATCGCGCCGAGCACCGCGAGCGACAGCCCCAGCGCCGACGGCAGGGCCTGCCGGTCGCCGACGACCACCGCCACCACCACGACCGCGAGGACCGTGTACGGCAGCGCCACCAGCAGCAGTGCCAGGGCGCGCGCCCGCAGCTCCTCGTACGCGTCCCGCGGCGTCGACAGCGTCTGCACGACCATCCAGAACGCGGAGGTGTCCTGCCCGAACTGGTTGTACATCTGCAAGCCGAGCATGCCGGTGGCGAACGACGCGAAGTAGACCGAGCCGACGCCCTGGGCGGCGTTGAACAGCGGGATCAACAGACCGATCGCGAGCGCGCTGACCAGGCCCGCCTTGGTCTTCGGATCGCGCCAGAAGTAGCGCAGGCTGCGCTGCACCACGGCGGCCGTGCGGCCCCGGGGGAACAGCCGGTGCAGCAGGGCGGAGTCCGTCGCGTCGGACGACGAACGACCCGCCCGGGCGCGCGGGTCCGCCGCCGCGACGGTGGAGCCGTCCGGGGACGTCATCAGCTTGTCGAGGCTCGCCCGCCACCAGGCCAGCAGCCCGTACAGCGCCGCGGCCGAGAGAGCGAGTTGGGCGAGGGCCGTGCCGTACGAGCCGTCGCTGACGGACTCCACGGCGCCGAGCGCCGACGCCGGCGGCACCCAGCGCACCACCGCAGCGGCCGGCTCCAGCGCCGACAGGTCCAGATCGGTCGAGCTGAGCCGCTGGAAGCCGAAGTTGACGAACTGGACGCCGATCGCGATCACCAGACCGCTCAGCAGCGCCAGGTCACGGCCCTTGCGGGAGGTCAGCAGCCGGATGTTGGCCGCGGCGAAGGCCCGTGCCAGCGTCACGCACACCAGCAGCGTCAGCGGTACGGCAACCAGGGCGAGGGCCCACGCGGCGGGGCCGTGCGCCAGCGCGATCACGGAGCCCAGCAGTACGCACAGCGTGAACAGCGGGCCGATGCCCACCAGGGACGCCGTGGTCAGCGCGGCCACCAACGGCCGCGGGCGCAGCGGCAGCATCACCAGCCGCGTGGCGTCCAGCGTCTCGTCGCCGCTGGGGAAGAACAGCGGCATGACGGCCCAGCCGAGCGCCAGCACCCCGGTGAACAGCACGGTGACGGCGGCGGCGTGCTCGTGGCCGCGCAGCGCGGCGAGGCCGAGCAGTTGCAGCACCGCGAAGAGCAGCGCGGCGACGAGTGCGGTGACGAAGGCGCGCCTGCGCTTGGCGGACTGGCGCAGGCCGTTGCGCAGCAGCGACAGCTTCAGCCGTACGAAGATCCCGGCGAGGGCGCCGGGGGAGAGCTCGCCCGCGCTCGCCTCCGCGGTGCGCTTGCCCGTACCCGCGGTCGGGGGCGTCGAGCTCATCGGGCCGCACCCGCGCCGCCGAGCCAGTCCAGGGACCCGCCCCGGTCGTGGCCCTGCGCGCCAACGAGTTCGAGGAAGGCGCTCTGCAACGACGGCGCGTCGCCGCGCACCTCGGCGAGCGTCCCCTGGGCGCGGATCCGGCCCTGCGCCATCACGGCCACCCAGTCGCACAGCGACTCCACCAGCTCCATCACGTGGCTGGAGAAGACGACGGTCGCGCCGGAGGCGGTGTAGCGCTCCAGGACGCCCCGGACGGTCTGCGCGGAGACCGGGTCGACGCCCTCGAAGGGCTCGTCGAGGAAGAGCACCTCGGGGTTGTGCAGCAGGGCGCAGGCGAGGCCGATCTTCTTGCGCATGCCGGTGGAGTAGTCGACGACGAGCTTGTGCTGGGAGCCCGCGAGGTCGAGCACGTCGAGGAGCTGGGTGGCGCGCTTGTCGACCTCGTCGCCCGGCAGCCCGCGCAGTCGGCCGTTGTACGCGAGCAGTTCGCGGCCCGACAGCCGCTCGAACATCCGCAGCCCCTCCGGCAGCACGCCGATGCGCGACTTCACCTGGACGGGGTCCCGCCACACGTCGTGTCCGGCGACCTGCACCCGACCCTGGTCCGGCCGCAGCAGGCCGGTCACCATCGACAGGGTCGTCGTCTTGCCGGCGCCGTTCGGGCCGACCAGGCCGATGAAACGGCCCGCCGGCAGGGCCAGGTCGACGCCCGCCACGGCGATCTGTTCGCCGAACCGCTTCCACAGTCCTTCGACGCGGACAGCGGGCGGCGCCGGGTGCGCTCCGCCCGCCCCCACGGCCGCCGTGGCAGCCTGTTCGTCCGGCATGTTCCTGCTCCTTGGGGTCCCCGTGGTCACACGCTCCACAGCCGCGCCGTCGTGCATCGGGTGCACCAGGTGCACATGACGTGAAATGGCTGTGTACGCGTCAGTACGGAACCACCCTAAACAGGGTGCTGCCTGCGGTTTCCCGCCCCTCCCCCGGTCATCCCCACGATCCCCCGCGCCCCCGCGTCCCCCGTGCTTGTCGCTCGCGCTCGTCCCGCGCGTCCCCCCGCTTGACCCCGGTCCCGCGCCGCGTCGGCGACGGGCCGTCGGGGGTCAGGCCCGGCGGGCGGCCCGCGTCGCCGCCGCGTCCCGCCCGCAGGCGTACGCGAGCGGGCTGATCAGCTCGTCGGTGTCCGGCAGCCAGCGGTTCTCCGCGGTCGGTCGGCGCACCCACTGCACCGCGCCGCGGGCCCCCACCCGGGTCGGCGGAGCCGCGATGTAGTGGCCCTGCCCGCGCGACACCAGGTCGAGGGCGCTCGGCGCCCACCCGAGGTCCCGCACGAGCGCGGGCGCCTTCGCCGCGCCGCCCGGCAGCACGAAGAAGGACATCCGGCGGTCGGGGGTGAGGGTGACCGGGCCGAGCGGGAGGTCCATCCGCTCCAGCCGGGCGAGGGCGAGGAAGCCGGCCGACTCGGGGAGTTCGAGGACGTCGAAGGTGCGACCGGTGGGCATCAGCACGGAAGCCCTCGGCTGCTTGCCCCACAGCCGGCGCGCACCGCTGGCGCTGCCGGTCGCCTGGTTCGCCCAGTCCGACCGGGCGGGGTGGGCGCCGGGCGCCTCGCAGTCGGAGTCGCCGCAGGAGCACTGTTCCGTGGTCCCGGCCGCCTCCAGCCACGTCCCCGGAAACACGTCCCAGTGCCGCTCCTCGGCGTACCGGACGGCGTGATCCAGCATCTGTTCACCCCGTTGTTGGGGGATTTGTGCGGCTTCTGTGACTCCGATGGTCTCTTCCACGACCCTCTCAACTCCCGCGGTCACCTGGGGTTACGGGCCTCCGACGGGCCGCCCCGGGGATCATGATCCCGCATATGGGGCGCATGGATGCACATACGGGGGCGCGCATGCACATGGTGCACCGAAGGGGGTATCCACAGACGAGGGGGCGGCTGAGCGGGGGTGCGCGCCCTGCCGGGTGAAGTGGCCTGGTCGGCGGGCCGGAGCGCACGGGTCCCGCGTGCTTCATTTCGAAGGGAAACAGACTCTTCCGACGGCTTCTTTCGGGGGGTCTTCCGGATTTCTGGACCTCTGGCCTTCCGGATGCATCCAGGATTCTGGAGAAACCCGACCAACTCTCTCTCAACTCTCTTAAGTCTGCATTCTCCGTATAACAGCCGGACGGTGGCCAGTTCGTCGATCACCGCGGCTCTCAGGGGGTAGATCCATGGCAGCCAGACCACTCGTCGCCCGACAGCCCAACGAACGGCTGCAGGCACTCATCCAGGAAGCCGGGTGCTCGAACGCCGGGCTCGCGCGCCGCGTCAACATGGTCGGCGCGGAACGGGGACTCGACCTGCGCTACGACAAGACGTCCGTGGCGCGTTGGCTGCGCGGCCAACAACCGCGCGGACGCGCACCGGGAATCATCGCCGAAGCCCTCGGGCGCAAACTCGGCCGTACGGTCACGATCGACGAGATCGGCATGGCCAACGGCAAGAACCTCGCCTCGGGCGTCGGCCTCCAGTTCTCACCGACTGTGCTCGGGGCGATCGAGCAGGTCAGTGAGTTGTGGCGGAGCGACGTCGGCCGCCGCGACTTCCTGTCCGGCGCGTCCGTCGCCGCCTCCGCGCTCGTCGAACCCAGCCGCGACTGGCTGATCACCGGCGCCGACGCACAGGTGGCGCGGAGCGCCGGGGCCCGCGTGGGCACCTCGGACGTCGAAGCCGTACGGGCGATGACGACCTCGCTCACCGACCTCGACCACCGCTTCGGCAGCGGCCACATCCGGCCCGTCGTCGTCCACTACCTCAACTCCGTGGTGTCCGGGCTGCTCTCGGGCTCGTACCGCGAGTCGGTGGGGCGCGACCTGTTCGCCGCGGTGGCGCGACTCACCGAACTCGCCGGCTACATGGCCGTCGACACCGGACAACCCGGGCTCGCCCAGCGCTACTACATCCAGGCGCTACGGCTCGCCCAGGCCGCGGACGACCGGGGCTACGGCGGATACGTCCTGGCCGCGTCCATGAGCCACCTCGCCGCCCAACTCGGCAACCCGCGCGAGATCGCCCAACTCGCCCGTGCCGCACAGGAAGGCGCCCGCGGCCAGGTCACCCCGCGTGCCCAGGCGCTCTTCTACGCGGCCGAGGCGCGCGGCCACGCCCTGCTCGGCGACGCCCGCACCTGCCACTCCGTCGCCGGCAAGGCGCTGGCCGCGATGGAGCGCACCGATCCGAAGGAGGGCGACGACCCGGAGTGGATCGCCCACTTCGACGAGGCGTACCTCGCGGACGAACTGGCCCACTGCTACCGCGACCTGGGCCAGGCGGAGGCCGCCGCACACCACGCGGCGAGCGCCCTCGACGGGCACCCGGAGGGACGGGCGAGGCGGCGCGCCATCGGCTTCGCCCTGCTCGCCACCGCACAGGTGCAGCAGCGCGAGGTCGAGCAGGCGTGCCACACGGGCACCCGCGCCCTGGAACTGATGGGGACGCTGCGCTCCAGCCGGGGCGCGGAGTACCTGGAGGACCTGCAACAGCGGCTGGAGCCGTACGCGTCGGAGCCGTCGGTGCGCGAGTTCGGGGCGCGGTTGGAGCTCCAGGCGGCGGCGTGAACACGGGCCGTCGACACGGGCGTCGAGGGCGCTCCGTACGGTCGCGACGGCGCCGTTCCCGTACGGCCCACGCGGGTCGCCGTCGGTGAGAGGGGGCGTCAAGCAGGTGGGAACGGGGGCATCAACGGGGGGCATGAACAGCGTCTCGGGGCGGCGTGGCGTTACTGCTCCGCACGGGGGAGCGGGGGTCTTGAACCACCCGGTAGCGTGAAGCGGCGGTTCCTCGGTTCCGGGGTTCCCTGTCTTCACACGTAGGAGTTCCGGTGACGCAGAGCGGACACGGCGACGGGCAGCAGCATCCCGCTGCTCGTCCCGCGCACGAGGGCGTCGTGCTGCCCGCCGAGGGATCCGACCCCTGGATACCCGACACCCCGGCACCCCGGCAGCACACCACTCCCGCGAGCGGGGTGCCGTGGGGCGAGCCGTGGGGGCCGCAGGGCGGACCGGGGCAGCCTCCGCCGCCGGCACCGCCGGTCACCGGGGCGGTGCCGCTGCCGCCCGAGGCGCCGCCGACGGGCGTGCCGCACCCTCAGCCCCGGCAAGGGGGACCCGGGGCGATTTTGCCGGGCACGGGCCCGGGACCGTACGCGTCCCCCGTGGATCCGGCGTACCCGAGTCAGGAGCCGTACCCGCCCGCCGCGCACCCGGGGCCGCTGCCGCCCGTCGCCGGGGAACTCGCCGTACCTCCGCAGGCTCCTCCGGTTCCTCCTGCCGGGCCGGGCGGCGGGGCCGTGCCGCCGGTGCAGCCGCTGCCCGACGCAGTGCCGCCGGGGCCGCAGCCGTACGGCGCGGCGGACGCCACCCAACTCATCCCGCCGATCGCGCCGGGCGCACCCGGCATGCCGGGTGCCGCCGATGCCACGCAGGTCATCCCGCCCGTCGCCCCCGGTGTGCTGCCGCCCGAGCAGTCGTACGGCGCGGTGGACGCGACGCAGGTGATCCCGCCGGTGGCACCGGCCGGCGGTGACGCGACGCAGGTCATCCCGCCCGTACCGACCGGGCCCGACGCGGACCCGCCCACGACCTTCCTCGGCACCGGGCGGCTCGCACAGCAGGGCCCGGGGTACGGCGCGGGGCGCGGTCCCGAGCCGGTGACGCAGCACCTGCCGCCGGTCTCCGGCGCGGCGGTGCCGGGCGAGTTCGACAGGCTCTTCCGCGCCCAGGCCGAGTCCGGAGCGGAGCGTTCCGACGCCCGGTACGCACCCCCGGGCCCGCGCGGTGCACGCGGCTCGCGCGCCAGCCGCGGGAACCGCGAGGAACGGCGGCGCAAGTCGTCGCAACTCGCCGTCATGGGTGCGGTGATCGTCGCCTGCGCCGTCCTCGGACTCGGGGTGAGCGCCGCGCTCTTCGGCCAGGGCGAGGACGAGTCGCCGAAGCCCACCGTCGACCGGAACCCCGCGCCGCCGTCCGCCCCCGCCGACGCCGGCACGCCGCCCGCTTCGGTGTCCGCGCCGTCGCCCTCCACCGCCGCGCCGGACCCGGTCAGGGAGCAGGCCGTCGCGCTCGACAAGCTCCTCGCGGACAGCAACAGCAGCCGGGCCGCGGTCCTGCGCTCCGTCGAGAACATCAAGCAGTGCAAGGAACTCGACCGGGCGGCGGAGGACCTGCGCGCCGCGGCCAACCAGCGCCGCGGCATGGTCACCCGGCTGGAGGGCGTGAGCGTCGACAAGCTGCCGCGCAACGCCGAGTTGACCGCCGCGCTCAAACAGGCGTGGCAGGCGTCCGCCACCGCCGACGACCACTACGCGGCCTGGGCGACCCAGGTGAAGGGCAAGAAGGGCTGCAAGGACGACCGGGCCCGCAGCACCCGCAGCACGGTCGCGGCGAACCGCGCGAGCGGCGAGGCGACCAAGGCCAAGCGGCAGGCGGCCGGCCACTGGAACGCCATCGCCGCTGCCCACGACCTCCCCCGCCGCTCCAGCGACCAGCTCTGACGCCCCGCGCGGCCCTGGGGGCGCCCGGGAGGTGCCCGCGGCGTCAGCTCTTGCGCTGCGCCGCGAGGATCGCGTCGACGTTCACGAAGTCGGGCTCCTGGGCCACCAGCCGCCCCTCCCGCACCACGTTGAACGTCACGTGCCGGTTGACCGCCCGCGGATAGTCCGGAGTGCCCAACTTCGTCCCCCGGTCCCAGCGGAGCGTCGGCGTCACCCCGCCCGTGGGCACCTCAAGGCCCCCCGAGAGGGTCCGCGACACCGCGTACGCCGTGATCTCGTCCCCGTCGATCGCCTCGATCGCCGCCTTGAGGACCGTGTACGCGATCCACGTCGTCTGGGTGCCCGCGTCCGTCGGGTCGACCTTGTTGTCCGCGAAGGCGTGCTCGTCGATCACGTTCTTCATCTGGTTCCAGCGCGGATCCGCCGCCGCCGGGTACCAGCCCGTGACGAACGCGCCCTCGAAGGGGCCCGAGCGCCCGCCCGTACGGTCGATGAAGGACTGGCCGACGCTGCCCACGACCGACGACAGCGCGATGTCCCGCCCGTCGTCCGGGAGGCGGCGGAAGGAGTCCACGAACGTCTCCGTGCGGTCCCCGAGCGCCGCCGTCACGCACCCGGGCCGCTGGTCGTCGCCGGTCTCCGCGCCCTCCCCGGCCTTGGTGCGCGCCTGGTCGGCCTGGCGGGTGTACTCGGTCGCGTCGTCCGGCGCGAGGATGTCGTCGGCTTCGCGCTGCCCGCCCTGCGCGAGCCCCGCGTCGAGGAGCTCCGGCAGCTTGTCGCCGGCGATGGAGTCCGGGCGGACGATCGCCACCCGGCGGCAGGTGTCGGCGAGCTGGCGCCCCTGCCCGGCGAAGAGGGCGGCCGGTCCGCCGTTGACCGGGTAGGAGAGGTAGCTGGTGAACTCCTCCTCGGACGCGCCGAAGCCGCCGACGAAGGGGATCCCGGCGACCTGGAGCGGCGCCGTGAACGCCCTGCCGTGCTGGCTGTACGAGCCGACGACCGCGACCACGTCCTCCTCGACCGCCTGCCGCGCGCACCGCGACGCCCCCGCGGCGGTGTTCTTCTCGTTGCAGGTGACGACCTGGAGCCGGTGGCCGTCGATGCCGCCGCTCGCATTGACCCACCGGGCGTACGCCTTCGCCATGGCCGGCATCCCCGGCATGTTCGTGGCGTCCGTCCCCTCGGGGGCGAAGGTCATCACCTTCACCGGCTCGCGCGAGCCGCCGTCGAGGCCGGGGAGCGCGCCGCAGCCGGAGACCAGCAGCGCGGTGGCGGTGGCCACGACGGCGGTCGCCGCGGCCCGGCCGGTACGGGCCAGGGGCGTGCGGGTCGACGGCGTACGGGCCCCTGGCGTACGGGCCCCTGGCGTACGGGAAGGGGCTGTGCGGGCTCTGGGCGTACGGGCCGAGGTCTCACGGGCGGCAGCGGTGCCGGGCCTGCTGGTCATGGTCCCCCACGGTTCCGCCACCGTGGTAACGGAACCGTGAGCGCCGTTGGCCGCGGGGTGTCGGAAGGATGAACAGCCGGGGCGCGCGCGGGGCGGACGCGACGAGAACGTACGATCGACGGCGTGGAGCAAGCCCCGGTCACCCCTTCCCGTCGCCCCCGTCGCTCATCCACCATGGGCGGTATGCCGTTGAATGACATGCCGTGGTGGCGCTGGCGCTGCAATGTGCGCTCGGCGTTGCACATGCTCTCCGACCCCGCCTTCCATCAGGACGTCTGGCTGGCCGGGAGGGAGGGGTACGGCGACGTGACCGACGCCGTCTACCGTCTCGTCGAGGACACCTGGCTGGACAACTGGTCCGCCGAGAAGTACGTCGGCACGATCTTCCGCGACGCGACCGAGGCCGCGCTGGTGGACGCCGCCGTGCTCCGGGTGCTCCGGATCCTGCACCAGGTCGGCGCGGACGCCCCCGTGTCGACGTACATGGAGCACCCGGGCTGGCCGGAGGCGGTCGCGGCGGCGCGCGAGGCCCACATATGCCTCGCGGCGAACGACGGCGACGCCGCGGACGAGTCGCCGCGCTCGCTGGACGTGCTGCGGATCATGACGCGTACGG
>NZ_JBEZNF010000050.1:0-37271 GCF_040653095.1 Streptomyces sp. NPDC048057 | reverse complement strand
TCGCCCTCGACCCCTACACCCACTCCCGCCGCACCGGCGCCTTCCTCCTCATCGACCCCAACAACGGCACCACCCTCACCGCCGCCATGACAGGCAACCCCCTCGGCGGTGCGGGGCACTGACGCACCGACACGGAACCTTCGAGCACGGACCTGCGGGCCCGAGGCAGACGCCCCGGGCCCGCAGCACGTACCGATCCGATGCCGCATCTGCACCCGAACCCGCGGTCGAGCCGGAGCCCGGTGCCGACCGCACGACCAGCGGGGCCGCGCTCACCCGGTGAGCGCGGCCCCGCTGGTCGCTTTCTGTCGGTCAGTCGGTGGTGGGTGACGACGGTCAGGTGACGGACGGCGCCTTCTGCTCCTCGACGGCCTTGTGGCCCGCGGACGGCGGGACGGCACCCGGCTCGCCCTCCGGCGGCATGCCCTCTCCCTCGAACCCCGACGGCGCCTTGGCGGGCAGCGCGAAGATCAGCAGGAAGATGACGAACAGCACTCCGGCCACCCAGAAGAGGGCGTTCTCGAAGGCGTCGGCGAACTCGACGCCGATGAGGGCCGGCCCCGCCTCCTCGTTCATCACGCCGAAGAAGACGACGGAGGTCAGGCCCAGCCCGAGGGCATTACCCATCTGCAACGTGGTGTTGATCAGGCCGGACGCCGAACCGGCGTGCTCACGCGGCACGTCGGAGAGGATGGCGTTGGTCAGCGGCGCCGTGATCAGGCCCATGCCGGCGCCGATGACGAAGAGCGGCGCCAACATCTGCCAGGTCTCGATGTCCGTGCCGTACCGGTCGGCGAGCCAGGCGTACAGCAGCATCCCGGCGCCCATCACGAGCGCACCCGCCTGCAGCACCTTGCGGCCGTACTTCGGCACCAGCTGCTGCACGGAGATGCCGGCGAAGATCGAGGTCGCCACGGAGAACGGCAGCCCCGTCAGACCGGCGCGCATCACGCTCCAGCCCAGCCCCACCTGCATGTACAGCGTCCAGATGAAGAAGAAGATGCCGCAGACCATGCCGAAGCCGATCTGCACCGCGATGCCCGCGCTGAAGCTCTTGACCTTGAAGAGGGAGAGCTCGATGAGCGGCGAGCCGTCCTTGCGGGCCTTGTACCGCTCGTACGCCACCAGGGCGCCGAGGACCAGCGGGGAGCACGCCATCGAGACGAAGCCCCACGCCGGCCAGTCCTCCTCGTGCCCGCGGGTCAGCGGGTACACGAGCATCAGCAGCCCCAGGGTGACCAGGGCGACGCCGACCAGGTCGAGCCGGAGCGCCTTGGGAGCCTTGGACTCGCTGATGAAGACCCGGCCGAGGAACAGCCCCGCGATGCCGACGGGCAGGTTGATCAGGAAGATCAGCCGCCAGTCGAGACCGAAGAGGTCCCACTCCGTCAACAGCGCGCCGAGCAGGGGGCCGGAGACCCCGCCGAGCCCGACGATGGCGCCGAAGAGGCCGAAGACCTTGCCGCGCTCGTGAGCCGGGAACGTGGCGTGGACGATGGAGAGCACCTGCGGGACCATCAGCGCGGCGGCTGCGCCCTGCAGAATGCGGGCGCCCACGAGCATCTCCGCACTGCCGGCAATGCCGCAGAGCAGGGACGCCACGGTGAAGGCCCCGATTCCCAGGAGGAACAGCCGTTTCCGACCGAAGATGTCACCGAGCCTGCCGCCGGTGATCAGACCGGCTGCGAAGGCGAGGGCATAACCCGCGGTGATCCACTGGATCTGACCGGTCGAAGCCTCGATGTCCCGCTGGATCGACGGGATCGCGATATTCACGATCGTGACGTCGACGAGGTCCATGAAAGCGGCGATCAAGACGATGGCCAGCGCGATCCAGCGACGGTTGTCTGGTTCAACCGCCGTAGCTGGGTGAGGGGTTGGAGAAGTCATGGTTAAAGGCTAGGGAAAGCCGCGCGCCCGCGGGGGCCTGCGACTTCAGGGATTCCGTTCACACCGATCAGAACCTTTTATTGGGCCCTCGATGGCTTGCTAACTGCATTTTCGTGCTGTTGTTTACTCGAATATCTGAACTAGCTCGGCGCCGCCCGGCGGCAGCGTCACAACACTCGACGAAAGAAGTGGAAAATGACCAAGGTCTGGTTCGTGACCGGCTCGTCCCGAGGCTTCGGCCGACGCTTCGTCGAGGCGGCCCTCGGCCGAGGAGACAGCGTCGCGGCCACCGCACGCGACGTCGACTCCCTCACCGACCTCACCCGCACCTACGGCGGGGCGGTCCTCCCGCTGGCCCTGGACGTCACCGACCGCTCCGCGGTATTCGCCGCCGTCCAGCGGGCCCACGACCACTTCGGACGCCTCGACGTCGTCGTCAACAACGCCGGGTATGGACTGTTCGGCACCGTCGAGGAGATCACCGAGGAGCAGGTCCGCGCCCAGCTGGAGACCAACCTCTTCGGCGCCCTCTCGGTCACCCAGGCCGCCCTGCCGCTCCTGCGCGAGCAGGGCAGCGGACACATCGTGCAGATCTCCAGCGTCAGCGGCGTCGTCGCCTTCCCGATGCTCGGCGGCTACCACGCGTCGAAGTGGGCCCTGGAAGGGCTGAGCGACGCCCTGGCCCAGGAGGTCGCCGCCTTCGGCGTCAAGATCACCCTCGTCGAGCCCGGCGGGTACGCCACCGACTGGGCCGGCTCCTCCGCCGTCTTCGCCGCGCCGCTGCCCGCCTACGACGGGCTGCGCGCCGGGATGTTCAGCGGCGGTGCGCCCGAGGTCGCCGACCCCGCCGCGGCCGGCGCCGCCCTGTTGAAGATCGTGGACGCCGACCAGCCGCCGCTGCGGGTCGTCTTCGGCAGCCAGCCCGGCGGCCTCGTCGCCCATGTGTACGGGGAGCGGTTGAAGACCTGGTCCGACTGGGCGGAGCTGTCCGCCGAGGCCGAGCAGCCGCCCGCCGCCCTCGCCGACGCCGAGACCTCGGAGGACGTCGTACGCGAAGCCGTCGCCACCGCCCGCTGACGGCGGGCCCGACGACCGCACCACCACCCTGCGGCGCACCCGCGCCACCACGCCCGTACCACCCCAGACCTCCCGAATGGAGGAACCACCATGAGCACCCTGACCGCCACCGCCACCGCCGCCACCACGCCCGTCACCGCCGACGACGCCACCGCCCTCTGGCGCGACCTGGTCATCGAGGACCTGGCGCCGCTGTCCGCCGGGCAGTTCCAGGCGGGCACCTGCATCTGCTGGGTGGACGAGCCGCAGGACGCCCGCGGCACCCGCAACGACGCCGCCGTCACCGTACGCCTGAACTGACTCCGCACCACCCACGCCACCCGGGTCCGCCGACGGCCATGCGGGAGAGGGTCGTCGGCGCACCCCCGGCCCACCAGCCGTGTCGATCACAGCCGCTCATGATCCCAGGGGGAAGCATGAACAGCTCAGAGCGCAGTCTGCCCGGCCTCGCCTTCAAGCCGCACTTGAGGGCCGAAGTCGTCCCGGGCGAAGGGGTCTTCCTGGTCTCCGAGCGTGGCGTCACCGCGCTGCGCGGCGCGGGCGTCTCCGCCCTCGCGCCCCTGCTGGACGGGACCCGGGACCTGAACCGGCTGATCAACGACGCGGCCCGGAGCATCCCCGCGGCGCGCACCGAGCACGTCGTCTCCGGACTGCTCGCCGCGGGCCTGCTCACCGAAAGCGGCCCGGACGACGTGACGGCCGCCGCCGACATGGCCTTCTGGGAGCTGGCCGGCCTCGACGGCACCGCCGCGGCCCGCCGGCTGCGGCACACCCGGGTCTCCACCGTCTCCACCGGCGCCTCCGCCACCGCGAGCACCGCACGACAGCTCACCGACGCCCTCCTCGCCGCCGGTCTGGACGTCCTGGCCCCGGACGGCCACCTCTTCGGCGCCACCGCGCCGACCCCGCTGCGGTCCGCGGACTTCACCGTCGTCCTGTGCGACGACTACCTCGCCCCCGACCTCGGCGCCGTCGACGCCGCCCTGCGCCGCACCGGCACCCCGTGGCTGCTGGTGCGCCTCGGCGGCGACCGCCCCTGGATCGGCCCGGTGTTCCGCCCCGGCGACGGACCGTGCTGGCACTGCCTCGCCGACCTGCTGCGCCGCAACCGCCCCGCGGAGAGCTACCTCGACCGTGCGCTGGGCCGCCGGGTCTCCCCACCGCTGTCCTCGCTCGCCGCGGTCCGCTCCGCCGGGCTGCACCTCGCGGCCCTGGAGACCGCGAAGTGGGTCGCCGGCCACCGCCACCCCGGCCAGTGCGCCATCTGGACCGTGGACCCCCTCTCGCTCAGCGGCCAGCACTGCCCGGTGCGCCGCCGCCCCCAGTGCAGCGCCTGCGGCGACCCCGACCTGATGCGACGCCAGGTGAATGCCCCCGTCGTCCTGCACACCCGCCCCAAGTCCGCCGTGGAACAGGCCGACCGCTGGCTGTCCGCCGACGAGATGCTGCACCGCTACGCCCATCTGATCGACCCCCTCACCGGAGTGGTCAGGGAGATCAGCCGGGACCCGCGCGGGCCCGAGTTCCTCAACTGCTTCCACGCCGGACACAACCCGGCGACCTCCCCGGACGACCTCGCCTCGGTCCGGTTCGGACTGCGCAGCCACAGCTCCGGCAAGGGCACCACCGAACTCCACGCCCGGGTCAGCGCCCTGTGCGAGGCCGTCGAGCGGCACAGCGGCTACTTCCAGGGCGACGAGCCGACGGTCCGCGCCGCCTACCGCGACGTCGCCGACACCGCCGTCCACCCCGACGACGTGCAACTCTTCCACCCCCGGCAGTTCGACGAGCGGGGCGAGTGGAACGAGCGCAACGCCGCCGCCCACCGGGTGCCCGACCCCTTCGACGAGGACGTCCGACTCGACTGGACCCCGGTGTGGTCGCTGACCTCGAAACGGCAGCGGCTGCTCCCCACCTCGCTGCTCTACTACAACGCGCCCTGCCCCCGCGGCGCCCGCACCTGCTTCGCCAACTCCAACGGCTCGGCCGCCGGCAGCTGCCTGGAGGACGCCGTCGTCCAGGGCACGATGGAGCTGATCGAACGCGACGCGGTCGCCCTGTGGTGGTACAACCGCACCCGCCAACCCGGCGTCGACCTCGACGCCCTGGACGACCCGTGGACCCAGCGGGTACGGGCCGGGCACGCCGCCCTCCAGCGGGAGGTCTGGGCCCTCGACCTCACCACCGACCTCGGCGTCCCGGCGTTCGCCGCCCTGTCCCGACGGATCGACAAGGACGCCGAGGACATCACTCTCGGCTTCGGCGCCCACTTCGACCCCCGACTCGCCCTGCGCCGGGCCCTGACCGAGCTCAACCAGATGCTGCCGCCCGTTGCCGAAGTCAGCGCAGACGGACGTACGGGCTACGCCTGCGACGACGCGGACGCCCTGCGGTGGTGGCGTACGGCCACCCTGGCGAACGCACCCCACCTGGCGCCCGACCCCACCACCGCGTCCCGGTGGCCCGGCGGCCCCGATGCCGTACAGCGTCGGCGCGACCTGCGTGAGGACGTGACCGTACTGGAGGAACTGCTGGCGGCCCGGGGGCTTGAGCTGCTGGTGCTCGACCAGACCCGCCCCGACATCGGACTGCCGGTGGTCAAGGTGCTCGTCCCGGGCCTGCGGCCCTTCTGGGCCCGCTTCGCCCCCGGCCGGCTGTACGACGTACCCGTACGACTCGGCAGGCTGGCTGCGCCCCACCGGTTCGAGGACCTCAACCCCGTACCCCTGTTCATGTGACGGAAACACGGGATCTCCGTACCCGGCTTTCACCCCCTCGGATTTTGACATAACCTCACATTGCCCCACACAGAGGGGAGTTCAGCCCCGCGGACCGACGTACGGTGAGGAGTCCCCATTGCGCCGGCCAGCGCTGACCGAGGCGGCTCCCCCTGAATCCGGGGCCGGCCCGCAGGATCAACTGCACGGCGACTTGGCGCCACGGGTGGCGGTCTGCATCACGGCCGTGGTGATCGGCGGGTTCTTCTTCATCGGACTGACGTATCTGCTGCGGGCCCGACCCTCCGGGGTGGGGCTCGCGGTCTGCGCGGTCCTGATGCTGGCCCTGCTGGGGCTCCAGATGTTCCACTCGTTCCCCTTCGCGGCCGCCCGCGCCGTACCGCACCGGCGCAAGACCCTGGCCGCCCAGGCCCTGATCACCTACGTACCGTTCCCGATCTTCGAGGAAGCCTGGCTGGGAGTGCCGGGCTTCCTCGCCGGATCGACCCTGCTGGTGCTGCGGTCGGCCGCCGGCTGGGCCGGCTTCGCGGCCGTCATCGGCACCGTGGGCCTGCTCAACTTCACCGTGGGATACGACACCACCGAGTTGGCGTACAACATGGTGGCCACCGCCCTGACCGGCCTCGTCGTCTACGGGCTGAGCCGACTGACGGGCCTGGTGCGCGAGGTGCAGGCCGCCCGCGCCGAACTGGCCCGGCTCGCGATCGTGCAGGAACGGCTGCGGTTCGCCCGCGACCTGCACGACCTCCTCGGCTACAGCCTCTCCACCATCACGCTCAAGTGCGAACTCACCCACCGGCTGGTGCGCATCCACCCCGAACGGGCCGAGACCGAGATCACCGAGATCCTGCGCACCGCCCGCCAGGCGCTCGCCGACGTCCGCTCCGTGGCCAGCAGCTACCTCAACATGAGCCTGAGCCGGGAGGTCTCCGCCGCCGAGTCGCTGCTGAGCGCCGTCGGCATCCAGACCGAGGTGAGGATGGAGGTGGACCTCCCGGCCGGGGCCGTCGACACGGTCCTCGCCACCGTGCTGCGGGAGGGCATCACCAACATGCTCCGGCACAGCAAGGCCCAACACTGCATGATCGCGGCGGCGAAGGAGAAGGGCCGGGTGCGGGTGGCGGTGGCCAACGACGGGGTGGGCGCCGAGACCGCGACCCTGTCCACCGGCGGCGTCGGCACCGGCGGCAGCGGGCTGCACAACCTCACGGCACGGGTCGCCGCCCTCGGCGGCGCGCTGACCGCCGGGAGCCGGGACGACGGCTGGTTCGAACTGACGGCGGACGTACCTGTCTGAGCGTCACAACCAGCCGGAAGCACGGGCGATCCGCACCGCGTCCATCCGGTTGCGCGCACTGAGCTTGGTGACGCTGGTCGTCAGGTAGTTGCGGACCGTGCCGGGGGACAGTGACAGCCGGCGGGCGATCTCCGGGATGTCCTCGCCCTCCGAGACCAGCCGCAGCACCTCCGTCTCCCGGGCCGTCAGCGGATTCTCGGCCGCCTGGATGGTGGCGACCGCCAACTGCGGGTCGATGACCTGCTCGCCCGCGGCCACCGCCCTGATGGCGGCGGCCAGTTCGTCGGGATCCGCGTCCTTCAGCAGGAAACCGGAGACGTGGGCCCGGATCGCCCGGCGCAGATTGCCCGGCCGGCCCAGGCTCGTGAGGATCATCGTGCGGCACTGCGGCAACTGCTCGTGCAGTTGGGCCGCCGCCTGGATGCCGTCGATCCCCGGGAGGTCGATGTCCAGGACGGCGACGTCCGGCCGCACCGCCAACGCGGCCGGCAGGATCTGGTCTCCCGCCCCCACCTCGGCCACGACCTCGATGTCGGGCTGCAACTCCAAGAGCGACACGAGCGCTCTTCGGAGCATCAACATGTCTTCCGCGAGCAGGATCCGGACCACCGTTCCCCCCAGACACGCCCCACGGGATGGCCACTTCGGGGTGTGATCATACATTCGAGGGGGCCCGCGTGGGGTGCGTGCACAGCGGCCCACCGCACCCGCACCCCGGGCCTCCGGTCCCGGGCCGGTCGACCCCGGCGTCAGCCCCGACGCAGCAGGTACGTGTCCATGATCCAGCCCTTGCGCTCCCGCGCCGCCGCCCGCAGCTCCTCGATCCGCTCCGACACCTCCGAGAGCCGACCCGACACCAGGATCTCGTCCTCCGTGCCGACGTACGCGCCCCAGTAGATGTACAGGTCCTGGTCGAGGTGGCGGGTGAACGCCTGCCGGGCGTCCAACATGACCACCACGTCGTCCACGTCCTCGGGCCAGCCCTCCGCCAGCCGCCGACCCGTGGTGATCTGCACCGGGCGCCCCACCCGGTTCAGCCCGGTGCGGTGGCGGGCCAACAGGGCCGAGACGGAGCTGACGCCCGGCACCACCACGTGGTCGAAGTCGACCGCACCGCGCCCCAGCACCTCCTCCAGGACCGCGAGCGTCGAGTCGTACAGGGAGGGGTCGCCCCACACCAGGAACGCCCCGCACTCGTCCTCGCCCAGGTCGTCCGCGATGAAGCGCTCGAACAGATCGGCCCGGCGCGACCGCCAGTCGTCGACGGCGGGGGAGTAGTCCGATGTTTCCCGGTCCCGCTCCGGGTCGCGTGCCTCCACCAGCCGATAGGAGCCCTCCGCCACATGGGCGTCGAGGATGTCCCTGCGCAGCCGGATCAGATCCGCCTTCGCCTCGCCCTTGTCGAGGATGAAGAAGGCGTCAGCCTCGTTCAGCGCCTTGATCGCCTGCAATGTCAGATGGTCGGGATCGCCCGCCCCGATGCCGATCACATAGATCTTCCTCACCCCGTGAGTCTGCCGCACCGCCTCGCGGCGTCACCTACCGGGGGCCCCGCCGGCGCCCTATCCTCCGACCATGCGTGTCGCGCTCTTCGTCACCTGCGTCAACGACGCACTCTTCCCCGCCACCGGCATCGCCACCGTGCGGCTGCTGGAACGGCTCGGCGTCGAGGTCGACTTCCCCGCCGCGCAGACCTGCTGCGGCCAGCCCCAGTTCAACACCGGCTACCCCCGCGAGACGGAGCCGCTGGTGCGCCGCACCGCCCGCGCCTTCGCCCCGTACGCCCACGTCGTCACCCCCTCCGGATCGTGCGCCGCGATGGTGCGCGAGCACTACCCCCGCTTCGGCGAGGAGGACCTGCCGCGCCGTACGTACGAACTCTCCGAGTTCCTCGTCGACGTCCTCGGGGTCGTCGACGTCGGCGCGTACTTCCCCCACACCGTCACCTACCACCCCTCCTGCCACGGGCTGCGGCTGCTCCGCCTCGGCGACCGACCGCGCCGCCTCCTGGAGGCCGTCAAGGGGCTACGGCTGCGGGAGCTGCCCGGCGCCGAGGAGTGCTGCGGCTTCGGCGGCACCTTCGCGGTGAAGAACCCCGACGTCTCCGCCGCCATGGGCCGCGACAAGGTGGCCAGCGCCGCCGCCACCGGCGCCAGCGTGCTCTGCGGCGCCGACAACTCCTGTCTGATGCACCTCGACGGCATCGTCCGCCGAGAGGACCGGTCGCCCCGGCTGCGCACCGTGCACCTCGCGGAGATCCTCAGTGCGACCGAAGACACCCCCTACAACAGGGAGGCGCTGCGATGAACGGACGCAGCATCGACCTGGGCATGCCGTCCTTCCCCACCACGGCCCGGGAAGCGGTCCACGACGAGACCCTGCGAGCCAACCTCCGCCACGCCACCCACACCATCCGCGACAAACGCGCCCGCGCCGTCGCGGAACTCGACGACTGGGCACAGCTGCGGGAAGCCGGACGGCAGATCAAAGACCGGGCGCTGCGCCACCTCGACCGCCACCTGGAACAACTGGAGCGCGCCGTCACCGCCGCCGGCGGCACCGTCCACTGGGCCGAGGACGCCGACGACGCAGGCCGCATCGTCACCGAACTGGTCCGGGCCACCGGAGAGACCGAAGTCGTCAAGGTCAAGTCGATGGCCACCCAGGAGATCGGCCTCAACGAAGCGCTGGCCGCCGAGGGCATCACCGCGTACGAGACCGACCTCGCCGAGCTGATCGTCCAACTCGGCCACGACCGGCCCTCCCACATCCTCGTCCCCGCCATCCACCGCAACCGCGCCGAGATCCGACAGATCTTCGCCGACGAGATGGCGCACTGGGGCCGCCCGGCCCCCGACGGCCTCACCGACGCCCCCGCCGACCTCGCCGAAGCCGCCCGGCTCCACCTGCGGGAGAAGTTCCTCCGCGCCAGGGTGGGGATCTCCGGCGCCAACTTCATGGTCGCCGAGACCGGCACCCTCGTCGTCGTCGAGTCCGAGGGGAACGGCCGGATGTGCCTGACCCTCCCCGAGACCCTGATCTCCGTGGTCGGCGTTGAGAAGGTCGTACCGACCTGGCGCGACCTGGAGGTCTTCCTCCAGACCCTGCCCCGCTCGTCCACCGCCGAGCGGATGAACCCGTACACCTCGATGTGGACCGGGACCAGCGACGCCGACGGCCCCCGCGCCTTCCACCTCGTCCTCCTCGACAACGGGCGCACCGCCACCCTCGCCGACGACACCGGCCGGCAGGCCCTGCGGTGCATCCGCTGCTCCGCCTGCCTGAACGTGTGCCCGGTGTACGAACGCGCCGGCGGCCATGCGTACGGCTCGGTCTACCCGGGCCCCATCGGCGCCATCCTCAGCCCCCAGCTGCGCGGCACCGGCAGCGCCGTCGACGCGTCCCTGCCGTACGCCTCCTCCCTGTGCGGCGCCTGCTACGAGGTGTGCCCGGTCGCCATCGACATCCCGGAGGTCCTGGTCCACCTGCGGACCCGGGTGGCGGGACGCGGGGGAGCGGGCCACCGGATCGAGAAGGCCGCGATCAAGACGGCGGGCTGGGTGCTCGACCACCCCGGGGTCCTCGCCGCGGCCGAACGGGCCGCCGCGCGCACCCGCCGGCTCCACCCGCGCCGGCTCCCCGGCGCGGGGGCGTGGACCCGCAGCAGGGAGCTGCCCGAGGCGCCGCAGGAGTCCTTCCGCGACTGGTGGCGCAAGAACCGCGGCACAGAAGAGGGACGCGCATGACGTACGAAGCGACCACCGGCGACACCGGCGCGCGGGAGCGGATCCTGGCCCGGATCCGCGCGGCCGTCGCCCACGCCCCCGAGGCGCCGGCCGTCCACCGCGACTACCGCACCAGCCACGCCCCCGACGACCCGAGCACCCTCACTGACCTGCTGGAACACAACCTCACCGACTACCGGGCCACCGTCCACCGCACCACCGCCGCCGCACTGCCGGACCTGGTGGCCACCCTCCTCCACGAGCACGGGGCCCACAGCGTCGTCGTCCCCGACGGCGTCCCCGCTGCCTGGCTCACGGCCACCGAAGCCACCGCGGTCCGCGACACGGGCCCGCTCACCGCGGCCGAGCTGGACGCCTGCTCCGCCGTGCTCAGCGGCTGCGCCCTGGCGATCGCGGAAACCGGCACCGTCGTCCTCGACGGCGGCCCGGACCAGGGCCGCCGCGCCCTCACCCTCGTGCCCGACCTGCACCTGTGCGTGGTCCGGGTGCCACAGCAACTGGTGGCGTCCGTGCCGCAAGCCCTCGCCCGACTGACCCCGACCGCCCCGCTGACCTGGATCTCCGGCCCTTCGGCAACCAGCGACATCGAACTGAACCGGGTCGAGGGCGTCCACGGCCCCCGCACCCTGGAGGTCCTGCTGCTGGAAGGCTAGCTACCGCAAGGTGAGCCGCGGCGCCTCGGCCCGCGGGTCCACCGGCCCGGCGCCCGCCTCCAGCCGCTCCGAGAGGTCCCGCGCCCAGGCGCCGAGCCCCTGCACGTCGACGTCGTACGGATCCCCGTACCCCGCGATCCGCTGCGCCCCCCGCTCCAGCAGCCGCGCCCCGCCCGCGGTGTTCCCCCGCGCTGCATGGGTCAGCCCCACCGCCAGCTGCGCGAGCCCCTGCCACAGGTCCCGCTCCGGCTCGGGCCGGGACTTCCACGCGTCCTCGAACACCTCGTGCGCATGGAACGGCTTCCCCGCGTCCAGCAGCCGCTGCGCCTCGGCGAGCGTCTCCTCCGGCCCCCGCACCACCCCCTCGGGCTGCCGCTCCACCCCGGCCCGCCCGTAAGGCAACGGCCGCCCCAGCCCGTCCCGCGGACGCGCATTGCGCGCCCGCCCCTCGCCGTCCCGGTCCCTCGCTGCCCTCTCCACACCCCGATTCTCCCCGAAACCCCTCCACGCCCGCAGGCCACCGGCGAGAAGCCGCCGCGGAGTGGGGTAAAGTCTTCCCTGCACGCCGCACCCGGCACTCCGGGCGGGGCGGGCAACGGGACGTGGCGCAGCTTGGTAGCGCACTTGACTGGGGGTCAAGGGGTCGCAGGTTCAAATCCTGTCGTCCCGACTTGTGTTTTCGCAGGTCGCAGGCGGTATCGGAGTAATCCGGTGCCGCCTTTCTGGTGTTCTTGGGGACCCTTTGGGGACCAGCGGGTCTAGCGGCGCCGTCCGGTCGCTGGCTGGACGGTGAGGGCTGTTCCAGCACTGGTGATCTGGGACATGTCGGGGTGGAGGTAGCGCTGGGTGGTGAGGAGGGAGCCGTGTCCGGCGATCTTGCGGAGGACGTGGGCGGGGGCGCCGGCGTCGGCGAACCAGGTGAGTCCGGTGTGGCGGAGGTCGTGTCGCCGCAGATGTTCGGGACAGGGTGAGGTGACGACCTCGTCCCAGTGGGTGGCGAGCGGTCCACAAGCGCCCCCGCGAGGTGGAACAGGTTGGCCAGTCGCGCAGGGCGAGTGCGCGGGGGTTGTCGAGCCCGCGTAGACGTCGCGGTAGAACTCCCTGATCACCGCGAGGTGGGCGGCGTCCTGCGCGGGTTCGGTCCAGCCGCTCAGATAGCGGAGTTTGAGGACGGAGTCCCGCTGGGCGGTGGGGGTGCCGGGCGCGGAGTCGCGTTCGGCCACCGCCCGTGGTTGTCGACGAGTCGGGTGAAGGCCGCCTCGTCCAACTGCCGCCAGTCCCACTCCACGCGGAAGGTGGTGGCGGTGGCGGGCGGTACGGGCAGCAGGCGTTCGGGCGGGGTCGCGGCGGTGGTCCCCGGCGAGCGGAACCAGTAGCGGGTGGCGATGCCGAAGGTGCCACAGCCCCCGTCTGTGTGGGCCCACCACAGATCGCGGTGGGGGTCGTCGGGCTCGCGGGTGGCGATGACCGCGCGGGCGCGTCCCGAGCGGTCCACGACGACGGTTTCGACGGCGTACAGATGGTCGGAGAGCAGCCGGTACAGCGGTCCGTACGCGCCGCCGGGTACGTGGCCGCCGCTGCGGACGGCGATGCGTCGGCCCTCGCGCACCGCCTCGTTCACACAGCGCACGGCCTGAGCGGTGGTCTCCACGGGGCGTACCTCGTCGGGGGTGCCGCGGAAGCGGTTCGCGCCGCGGCTGACCAGATGTCGTAGCGCGGGTCGACGGGCCCGATGCGGGGGGCGTCGGAGGGCCTGTTCGGGTCCGCAGGGGATACGTCGTGAACGGCACCTTCATCACCCCGCGACCATGAGGAGCCGCGCCCCGGCGGCGAAGCGGTGGTGCCGGCCCGGCGCGCCGTCCGAACGACGCCGAGGGGTGGGCCGGATCGGCCCTGACCGGGTCGGGGGTATGCGTACGCAAGACGACGGTCATGTGGCCCCGTGTAACGCCGAGTTTGCACCCGGCCCCGTTTTATGTCGCGGCCATGACAGTCTTGTGGGGCGGGTTGTTCCCCCTCACGGCTCGGCGCCATCGTCGGAGCGCGCCGGATCACCGGCGCACCACCGTTCGAGGAGGAGCTCCCGATGGCAGCAGTTCGCACCACGAAGCGGAGGATCGTCGCCGCGATCGCTACCCTGGCGACAGTGGCACTGGCAGCCGGAGTCGGCACGGCCTTACCCGCCCAGGCGGCCCAGCCCGAGGGCCGGATCCTGCATGCGGGGGCGGCCGAGCCGGTGGCCGGCAGCTACATCGTCACCCTCAAGTCGACGGCCGGATTCAAGGCGTCCACCACCCGGGGCAAGCAGTTGATATCCGGCTACGGCGGTCAGATCACCCGCACCTACTCGTCCGCCCTGAACGGCTACGCGGCCGAACTCAGCAGGTCGGAGGCGAAGCGGCTCGCCGCGGACCCCGCGGTCGCCGCGGTCGAGCAGGACCAGAAGGTCCACGCGAGCGCCACCCAGACCAATCCGCCCTGGGGCCTGGACCGGATCGACCAGCCGTACCTCCCGCTGAGCGGGACGTACACCTACCCCGACTCGGCGGGCGGCGCCGCCACCGTCTACGTCCTCGACACCGGGGTCCGCATCACCCACCAGGACATCAGCGGCCGGGCCTTCAACGGGTACGACTTCGTCGACAACGACGCCGTCGCCCAGGACGGCCACGGACACGGCACCCACGTCGCCACGACGGCCGCCGGGACCGTCTACGGAGTGGCCAAGAAGGCCAGGGTCGTCGCGGTGCGCGTGCTCGGGAACAACGGCTCGGGCACCACGGCCGGAGTCATCGCGGGCGTCGACTGGATCACCGCCAACCACGGCCCCCAGTCGGTCGCGAACGTCTCGCTCGGCGGCGGCCCCAGCACGGCTCTGGACAACGCCGTGCGCAGCTCGATCCGCTCGGGCGTCACCTACTCGATCGCAGCCGGGAACTCCTCCGCGCCCGCCTCCGGCTACTCACCCGCCCGGGTCGGCGAAGCGATCACCGTCGGCGCGACGACCAGGACCGACGCCAGGGCCACCTACTCGAACTACGGCCCCGTCGTCGACATCTTCGCCCCGGGCTCCGACATCACGGCCGGCTGGAACACCTCGGACACCGCCACTCTCACCGGCAGCGGTACGTCCTTCGCCGCGCCCCACGTCTCGGGCGCCGCCGCGATCTATCTGACCAACCACCCCGGCTCCTCCCCGGCGGCCGTCGCCACCGCCCTGGTGAACGGCGCGACGCCCAACGTGCTGACCGGCATCGGGGCGGGCTCCCCGAACAAGCTCCTGAGGCTCGTGCCGTAGCGACACGGCCACCGAACGACGGGGTCCTTGCGGGCGATGCGTCCGCAAGGACCCCTCGGGCGGTCGGGGGGATCACCGACCGGTGATGAGCACCATCAGGAAGCAGGCGCGTCACCGCGCAGCATCCAATTGACATGCGGCACCGGCCTCCTCCAACGGAGCGGTCTCCACCATCGGACGCATGCTCCTGCTCCCCGTGACCGGCCCAGCCCGTGATCGTCCGGCTCGGCCGTGAGACCACCAGACTCGACCTGAAACACGGCCTAGCGGCGCCGTCCGGTGGCTGGCTGGACGACGCCGCTGAGGGGTGCGCGGAGGGGGCTCCCCGGAGCCTTCGCGCGTACGGGGCCCGGCCGGGAACGTGGTGGTTCCGGGCCGGGCGCCGTTGGTGTCGCCGTGAGGTTGTCTCGCTCCTTCCTTCCTGTGGGGTCAGATCTGCGGGGCCGGGTGCGGCGGGGAGACGTCGAAGGACGAGTGGGCGCCGCCCAGGGCCCGGGACTCGGGAAGCCAGGAGGAGATGATGAGGCTGGTGCGGTCCATCAGCTCCGTGGTGTCCAGTTCCTTCGGGAGGAAGCGGCCGAAGGCGTTCAGACGCTCCAGGTACTCCAGGCCCTTGGAGACGGCGACGGCCGGGTCGGCGTCGCCGGACTTCTCGGTGACGGTGAGGATGCCGATCTGCTTCTCGTCGGGCTGGTGCATCAGCCAGATGCTGGACAGGCCCTTGGCCTCGGCGTCGTCGCGCATGGTCTCCCAGACCGACGCCAGCAGCTCCGCCACGTTCTCGTTGGTGTAGGAGTAGCGCTCGAAGCGGTTGACGTGGTGGGCGGTGGCCATCGGCTTGAAGTCGTGGGCGCCGGTGACCCGCCAGTAGTGCTTGTCCACGCCCGGGAAGCGGGACCAGAACTTCACGCCCGGCTCGGGGTACAGCTCCTCGTTGGTGAAGTGGTCGTAGTCGAGGACGTTCTCCCAGGTGTCGAAGAGGTAGCGCCCGCCGATGTACTTGACGCCGGTGGCCGGGTCGAAGCGGAGCGGCGTGTACTTGTGGCGCATGCCGGGGCGGATGTCCATGTTGGGGCGCTCGCGCTCCAGCATGTCGGCGATGTCCTGGGTGGAGTAGCGGTCGTCGAGGGGGAAGTCGGAGGTGAACGCCGCTTCGGCCTTGATCGGGCCGGTCTCGTAGCCGCGGACGTCGGTCATGACGGATGTCCCTTCAGGAGATGGCACGCAGTGCGTGATCGGAGGGGTGCGGAACACCACTCCCGTAACCGGACCACCCGGTCACGTTGTGAACCGTACCAGAGAAGGTGACCGCACGGTCCGCTTCGTGGGGGGAATGTGACCGCGTGGTCCGGTTAGGTATGATGAGGACATGAAGAGAGCCGACGCCGTCCGCAACAGGAGCCTGCTGATCGACGCCGCCACCGCCGAGTTCGCCGAGCACGGCATGGACGTGTCCATCACGCGGATCGCCCAGCGCGCCGGAATCGGCAAGGGCACCGTCTTCCGCCACTTCGACACCAAGGAACAACTTCTCGCCGAGATCTTCAGCGATCGGCTGGAGGAGCTGGTGATGACCGGCCTCACGCTCTCCCTCTCCGCGGACCCGGAAGCGGCACTGGCCGAGTTCATGCGCGCCGGCGTGGAGCTCCAGGCCCGCGACCGCTCGTTCTGCCAGGCCGCCACCGCTCTCTCGCCGAGCGAGGCCAGCGTCCGCGCCTCCCGTGAACGCCTCGCCGAGGTCGCCGACGTCCTCGTCACCCGCGCCCAGCGCGTCGGCGCCGTCCGTGACGACGTCACCGGCGTCGACATCGTGCTGCTCCAGACCGCCGCCTCCCAGGCCGTCCTCAGCATCGCCGACGGGTCTCCCGGGCTGTGGCAGCGCTACCTGGGCGTGATCCTCGACGGGCTGCGCCCCGCAGCCGCCCGTGCCCTGCCGGTCGACGCTCCCGCCCTGTCCCGGTTCACCGGGGCGCAGGGGTGACCGCCGGGGGTTCTTCGCTCGGGTGAGCCCCGGTGGTCAGATCGCGTTCCGGTCGCGGTCGCGGTCGCGCCAGGCGTACCGGCCGTCCGGTCCGGATCCGACCCCGTCGGTCCCTTCGAATGGTCGCTTCCCCATGGCGGCGTTCCCGGCGGGCGCAGCACCGCAGACCCCGTCGACGTCTGTCGCCCGTGCGGTTCAGGCCCGGCCCGGCACGGTGTAGCCGACGGCCTCGGGCACGGCGGCGAACGCCCGGTCCGTGAGCGCGACGAGGTGGGGGCGGTCCGCGGTCGCGGCGGGGGCCGCGGCCCAGTCGTGCAGGGCACACCGCCAGGCCGCGACGGTGATCTCCAGGGCGATCCGGAGTCGTACGTCGTCCGCGTCACCTGGTGGCAGTCGCCGGGAGAGCAGGCCGAGGATGTCGCCGGATGCCTCGGCGCAGTGCTGGAGGCTCGCGGCGGTCAGCGCCGGAACGCTCTCGACGAGGCGCCGGCTCTCCGCGAACTGGTGTTCCCAACTCTCGTCCATCCGCTCCAGCGTGCCGGTCAGCGCCCGGTGGAACACGCCGAGCACAGGCCCCGACAGGTCGCAGGCGCCCAGGATGTCGAGGAAGGCGGCCCAGAACTCCTTCTCCGGTGCGAGTGCCACGTCCTCCTTGGAGGCGAAGTAGCGGAAGAAGGTCCGCTTGGAGACCTCCACCTCGTCGGTGAGGTCGTCCAGGGTGGTGCGCTCGAAGCCGTCGCGGGCGTAGCGGGCCAGGGCCGTCTCGATCAGCGCTCGCCGGGTGCGCAGGCGCTTGCGCTCCCGCAGGGGCAGCTCCCGGAGTCGGTCCGCTCCGGTGGAGCCCGGCTCCCCGGCGGGGCGATGGTCCTCGGCGGTGGTGGTCATGCCTCCGAGTCTAGGCAAACCGCCCCCGGAATACAGAAGCCTCTCCGTGTCGTTTGGCGATAATGAGCATGTGCCACTGAGTGGCATCATTTTCTGTGTAGCCCGTTTCCGAGGAGGACCCACCATGCGTGCTCTGACTGTCGACCGTTCCGCCCCCGGTGGGCTCCGGCTCGCCGAGACGGCCGATCCGATTCCCGCCGCCCATCAGGCGCTGGTGCGGGTGCGGGCGGTCTCGCTCAATCCGGCCGAGTTCCGGTACGTCCTGCCGCAGGCGCCGGACGGCGCGGTGATCGGCTGGGACGCCGCCGGGGTCGTGGAGCGCGCGGCGGCCGACGGCTCGGGGCCGGCCGTGGGCACTGCGGTGATCACCCTCGGGCTGTCCGGTGCCTGGGCGGAGCTCCAGGCGGTGGACACCGCGCTGATCGGTGCCCTTCCCGAGGGCGCCGACCCGGGTGTGATGAGCACGTTGCCCGTCGCGGCCGGGACCGCGCTGCGCGGTCTGCGTCGCCTGGGGCCCGTCCTGGGTCGGCGGGTGATGATCACGGGAGCGACGGGCGGGGTGGGACGCTTCGCGATCCAGCTCGCCGTGCGCGGCGGGGCCCACGTCGTGGCCGTCTCCCGCGACGCCTCCCGTACGGAGGAACTGCTCGCGCTGGGTGCGCACGACGTCGTCGACGATCCGGCCGCGGTGCCGGAACCCGTGCACGGGGTCCTCGACACCGTCGGCGGACCCGTGCTCCCGGCTGCCTACCAGGCCCTCGGCGAGGGCGGAGTCCTCGTCATGGCGGGCGCCGCCGCCGGCACGGACACGGTCTTCGGCCCGGGCGCCCTGCTCGCGGACCCGGCCCGCCACCACCGGAGCATCGCCACCTTCTTCCTGATGGCAGAGGGCGACATCGACCGGGATCTGACCTGGCTCGCCGCGGAGACGGCCGCCGGCCGGCTGCGTCCGCACATCGCGTGGCGCGGCGACTGGGCCGACGCGGCCGACACCATCGCCGCCGTGGCCGACAGCAGGCTGCCCGGCAAGGCCGTCCTCACCCTCTCCTGACCCCGTCGGCGGGCCGCCGTGCGCGGCGGCCCGCCCCTCCCGAACGACAACCCCGAGAGAAAGTCCCATGAACCGCCGTACCGCGAACATCCCGCTGTCCGTACTCGACCTCTCACCGATCCGCCACGGCCACGGCCCCGCCGAAGCCCTGGGCAACACCGTCGAACTGGCCCGCGCCGCCGAGGCGTACGGCTACCGTCGCTTCTGGATCTCCGAACACCACAACACCACCGCCATGGCCAGCTCCGCGACCGCCATCATGATCGGCCAGGTCGCCGCCGCCACCGAGCGGATCAACGTCGGCGCGGGCGGCATCATGCTGCCCAACCACGCCCCGTACGTCGTCGCCGAACAGTTCGGCACCCTCGCCACCTATCACCCCGGCCGGATCGACCTCGGCCTCGGCCGCGCCCCCGGCACCGACCCGTGGACCACCCGCGCCCTGCGGCGCCGCCACGAGAGCGGCGCCGACTTCCCCGAGCAGGTCGCCGAACTCCGCGGCTACCTCGCTCCGGGGCCCGGGGACCGCAAGGTCCGGGCCGTCCCCGGAGAGGGCGTCGACGTGCCGGTGTACGTGCTGGGCTCCAGCACCTTCGGCGCCGCCCTCGCCGCCCGCGAGGGGCTGCCGTTCGTCCACGCCGCGCACTTCTCGCCCGACCAGCTCCTCGAAGCGCTGGAGCGGTACCGGACCGAGTACCGGCCCTCGGCCGCGCACCCGCAGCCGTACGCGATCGTCGCGGCCAACGCCGTCGTCGCCGACACCGAACAGGACGCCGTCCGCACCTTCTCGACCATGCAGCAGAAGTTCCTCACCCACTTCCGGGGTGAGATGAGGATCCTGCCGCCGGTCGACGACATCGACCGCGTCTGGGCGCCGCAGGAGGCCCAGATGGTGAACGCCATGCTCCGCGAGTCCTTCGTCGGCACCCCCGACACCGTCCGCGCGGGCCTGACGGACCTCGCCCGCCGCACGGGCGCCGACGAGCTCATGATCGTCTCCGAGGCGTGGGACTTCGAGGCGCGCGAGCGCTCGTACGAACTCCTCGCCAAGAGCTGGAACCTCTGACCCGCATCCACGGAGAAAGGCACACCCACCATGTCCGCCCCCGCCGCCCTCTTCCGACCCGTCCGCCTCGGCGCCCTCACGCTCGCCAACCGCATGGTGATGGCGCCCATGACCCGTGCCCGGGCCCACGAGGACGGCACTCCGAGCGCGCTGATGGCCGAGTACTACGGCCAGCGCGCCACGGCCGGTCTGATCGTCGCCGAGGGGACCCACTCCACCCCCCTCGGCCCGATCGGCCCGAACGCGCCGGGACTGTTCACCGCCGCCCACCAGGACGGCTGGGCGGCTGTCGCCGATGCCGTCCACGCCGTGGGCGGACGCGTCTTCCTCCAGCTCATGCACGCCGGACGCCTCGCCCACCCGGACTTCCTCCCCGACGGCACCCACCCCGTCGCCCCCTCCGCCGTCGCGGCCCGCACCGAGATCTTCACCCCCTCGGGCCGGGTCCCGGCGGTGGTCCCCCGCGCCCTCACCGAAGCCGAGATCACCGCCCTGGTCTTCGACTTCGTGAACGCGGCCTGCCGCGCGGTCGCCGCCGGACTCGACGGCGTCGAGATCCACGCCGCCAACGGCTACCTCCTCCACCAGTTCCTCGCCGACAACGCCAACACCCGCACCGACCGCTGGGGCGGCGACACCGCTGGACGCACCCGTCTCACCACCGAGATCGCCCGCGCCGTCGCCACCACCATCGGCCCCCACCGCACCGCCCTGCGCATCTCGCCCTCGAACCCCTACGGAGACCTCACCGAAACCGACCCCCACACCACCTACACCGCCCTCGTCCGCGACCTCGCACGGCTCGACCTCGCCTACCTCCACCACAGCGAGACCGGCACCGACCTCGACGCCGAGATTCGCGAACTGTGGCCGACGGCCCTGGTCGTCACCCCCGTGCCCCTGGAGACGGGCAAGGAGGACGCCGCCACCGGAGCACTCGCCCGCGGCGCGGACCTGGTCTCCTTCGGACGCGACTACCTCGCCAACCCGGACCTGGTCCACCGCTGCCGGATCGGCGCCACACTCAACGAAGCCCGCCCCGACGGCTTCTACGGTGGCGGAGCGGATGGGTACACCGACTATCCGGCCCTGGGCGGAGAGTTGAAGCCGGGCGGGCGCGGCGCGCGGTGACCAGGCCCCGCCGGACGGGCACGGATCAGCGCTTCCCGCCGTCGACGTCCAGTGTGATGCCGGTGGGTGAAGGTGCTGTCCATGAGGAACAGCGCGGCGTGGGCGGTCTCCTCCGCCTCACCCGGGCGGCCGATGGGGTCGGTGCTCACAACGCGGGCTCCCCGGTCTCCGCGGGCCCGGACCGCCGGGCCGCGTTGGCGTAGATGCTCTGGGAGATGTAGCTGGTGGTCTGCTCGGCGAGGGCGGCGCAGAGGTGGCGTTTGAGGGTGCGGGCGGCGGTGTGGTGGGGGTGGTCGTCCGGGGTGAGGGCGAGGAGGTCGATGACGTGGAGGGCTTCTTGGGTGTGGCCTTGGTGGTGGAGTCGGGTGGCGTGGTCGAGGACGGCTTGTTTGTCGGTGATGGCGTCGGCGATCGCGGTTGCTGCCGCGTCGGGGTGGGCGGGGTGGAGGGCGGTCGGGTTGCGCTCCTCCCACCAGCCGTTCTCCGAGCGGTAGATGTCGCGGACCAGGTAGTCCCGGTGGCCGTACGTCTCCCGCATCCACCAGGGCGAGAACATGTCCTCGGGGTAGTCGATGTCGTGGAGGATCGCGCCCACCGTCATTCCGCGGTTCATCCGCTCCACGACCTCCCGGCGCAGCCACCGCAGGGCCTCCGCCGCGCCGCCCAGCCAGCGGCGGATCAGCTCCGGGTCGCGGGTGGTGCGGCCGAACTCCGGGACGACGACCTCGGGCCCGAGGGCCAGCAGCCGGTCGAGGGTGTCGGCCCAGCGGACCGGGTCGCGCAGGGTCCGCAGCGGGGTGCCCACGTTCGGCAGGGCGGCGATCAGGGCGGCGCTGCCGTACAGCACCTTCTCCTCCGGGAGCCAGACGGCTGTCGTGTCGTCGGTCTCCGAGGGCGCCCAGACGAGCTGCACCGCGCGCCCGGAGCCGGCGTGCACCGTGTACGAGTCGGAGTAGGTGAGGTCGGGGAACGTCAGCGGGGGCAGGTCGTCGAACGTCATGTCCGCGCCGCCGCGGAACTGGAGGGTGTTGAAGTGGTTCTGGAGCCCGGCCGTCTCCTGGTAGCGGCGGTAGCGGCGGACCAGGTTCTCCTGGGCGACGATCACCGGGCGGGGTTCGCCGGCCTCCGCGGCGGCGTCCAGCCAGTGCCGGGCGCCGTAGTTGTAGCCGAGGTGGCCGTGGCTGTAGACGATCCACCGCACCGGCGCGTCCGTCACCTCCCGCAGCGCGGCCCGCATCCGGGCCGCCATCTCGGGGGTCGCGCCGGTGTCGACCAGCAGCACTCCGCCGTCGGTCTCCACGGCGAGGGACCGGCCCTGGCCGCCGATGACGTGGACTCCGGGCGCGACGGTCTCCAGCGTGGTTTCCAGATACAGGGGTGCGGTGGGCACGGGTGACTCCTCGGAGGGGGTGGGAGGGGCGGTTCAGGCGCCGGGCAGGATCACGGCGCGGCCGGTGATCTTCCCGGCGTGCAGGCGCTCGTAGGCGAGGGGCGCCTCGTCGATGCCGTACGTCTCGATGTGCACGTCCAGCTCGCCGAGCCGGCCCAGCGCGAGCACTTCGGCCAGCTCCGGGCGGGTGCCCCAGTACGGGACGGACGCGGTGACGCCGTACGGGACCCGCCCGGCCGCCAGGCCGAGCCGTCCGCCGCCGAGACCCACGACGGCGATCTCGCCCTCCTTCGCGACCGCCTTCGCGGCGGTCCTCAGCGTGGCGTCGTTCGCGACGAAGTCCAGCACCACCTCGGCGCCCAGACCGTCCGTCAGCTCCCGGATCCCGTCGGCCGCCCGCTCGTCGGAGAGCAGGGTGCGGTGCGCCCCGCAGGCGCGGGCGAGTGCCAGCTTCTCCTCGGCGACGTCCAGGGCGACGACCGTGGCAGCGCTCAGTGCACGCAGGATCTGCACCCCGAGGTGCCCGAGGCCGCCGACGCCGATGACCACCGCCGTACTGCCCGGAACCAGCCGGTGCAGGACCCTTTTGACGGCGTGGTACGGGGTGAGGCCGGCATCCGTGAGAGGCACCGCCCGCACCGGGTCGAGGCCGTCCAGCGGCACCAGGTGGCGGGCGGAGTCGACCAGGAGGTACTCGGCGATCGCGCCGGGCGCGCCGAGCCCCGGGGAGTGGATCCCCAGCCGCTCGGTGTGCGGGCAGTAGTTCTCCCGGCCCAGCGCACAGGTCCGGCAGGCACCGCAGCCCCATGCTCCGTGGACGGCGACCGCGTCACCCGTGCGCACTGCCTCGACGCCCGGCCCGAGAGCGGCGACGGTGCCCGCCGCCTCGTGGCCGAGGGTCAGGGGCAGCGGGAACCAGAGCCGGTCGGCCGGCAGGCCCATGATGACCTCGTCCGAGTGGCAGACCCCGGCCGCCTCGACCTTCACGACCACCTGGCCGGGGCCGGGTTCGGGATCGGGCACGGTCGTCACCGACGGGGGCTGCCCGGGGGTGTGGTACTGGAACGCCTTCATGGCGGTGCTCCTTGCTGGGGTGCGGCCCGCCCGTTCAGCGGGCGGTGTAGCCGCCGTCGACGAGTTGATGGCTGCCGGTGATGAAGTCCGCCCGGTCCGACAGCAGGAACGCCGTCAGTTCGGCGACGTCCTCCGCGGTGCCGAGCCGGCCCGCGGGATGCAGCGACGTCAGATAGGCGCGCTGCCGTTCGTCGGCGAAGGCCAGCAGCGGGGTGTCGACGAAGCCGGGGCCGACGGCGTTGACCCGGATGCCGCGGGACGCGTACTCCAGCGCGGCGGACCGGGTCAGGCCCACCACACCGTGCTTGGCCGCGGTGTACGCCGCGCCCGACGCCAGGCCGACCGCACCGGCGACCGACGCGACGTTGACGACGGCGCCGCCGCCCGCGGCGAGCAGGGCGGGGATCTCGTACCGCATCGAGTGGAACACCCCGTCGAGGTTGACGGAGACCACCTGGTGCCACTCCTCGGCCGTCAGCTCGCCGACCAGGCCCCGGGTGCCGGTGATGCCCGCGTTGTTGACGGCGAGGTGCAGCCCGCCGAAGCGCTCCGCACCGGCGGCGACCGCCGCGGCGACCGCGTCGGGGTCGGTGACGTCGCAGGACACCGCGAGCGCGCGGGCGCCGCCCGCGGTCAGTTCGGCGGCGGCTTCGGCGGCGGCCCGGCCGTCGCGGTCGGCGACGACCACCGCCGCACCGCCCGCGGCGAGCCGCCGGCAGACGGCCCGGCCGATCCCGGAGGCGCCACCGGTGACGAAGGCGGTACGGCCGTCGAACTCGCCGGTCATGGAGGTGGACACGGGAGATCCCCTAGCTGTCCCCGGCCACGACGGTGGCCGAGCCGTTGATGTACCGGATGCCGCGGATGCCGTCCCGGACCGACCGGTCGACGAGGTACTGGATGGAGACCGCGTCCACGATGGAGTGGAACGCCCCCTCTTCGGTGAAGTTGACGTTGGCCCCGGCGACCCGGATGAACATCACGGTGTCCTCCGTGTTGTCGTCGGGGGTGTAGAAGGTGTGCACCGAGCCGCCGGGTTCGTAGAGGTACGACCCCGCGGTCTGCGGGTCGTTTGGGTACTCCCGGTACAGCCAGCGGCCCCGGAGGGTCAGCACCTCCGCCGGGCCGGTGTGGTAGTGGATCGGGAAGGAGAAGCCGGGCGGGACGGTGGCGAGCAGCACCCAGGTGCCGCTCTCCAGGTCGAGCCGCAGCACCTTGACGTCCACCCCGGGGCCGAGGGAGTCCTTGACCGGCGGCAGTTCGTCGCCGTTGACCGTCAGGAGATCGTTCTGCGGCAGTGCGACGAGCGGGAGCCGGGAGCCGCTGGTGGTCGCGGCGATCGCGGGCGAGGGATGGGTGGGCACGGGCGGGTCCCTTCGTGCCGGAGGCGCCCGGCGGTCCGGCCGGGACGGTTCCGCCGGCGGTCGTGCGGGCGGCGTCGGCGGCGGTGATCGTGCGAACCGTCCGCCGGACGTGAAGACTCCGTCATCGTCTCCGCTGATCAGGGACCCGGGCTTGACATCAGGAGACAACTGTTTGACTTTTGGGGACATGTCGCTGATCCGTGGCACGTCCCTGCAGGGCTACTCCGAACTGGTCATGGCGCTGGGCGCGGACCCCGGGCCGCTGCTCGCCGCGGCCGGGATCCCCGCGGAAGCCGTCGGCCACCACGACCGGTTCGTCCGCTACCGGAGCGTGGTCACCGCGGTGGAGGCGGCGGCGGTGACCACCGGCGCCCCCGACTTCGGCCGCCGCCTCGCGCTCCGCCAGGGGCTGGACATCCTCGGACCGCTGGCCGCCGCCGCCCGTACCGCGCCCACCACCGGAGAGGCATTCCGCGCCGTCCACCGCTATCTGGCCCTCTACAGCCCGGCGATCGTCGCCCCCATCGACCGGATCCCCGGCACCGGCCACGTCCGGCTGAGGTTCGAGATCGCCGTCCCCGGGCTGCCCGCGCACCGGCAGATCACCGAACTGTCCGTCGCGGCCACGGTCCGGGCGTTCCGGATGGTCATCGGCCCCGACTTCGTCCCGCTCTCGGTTCATCTGCCGCACGACGCCCTGGCCCCGGAAGAGGAGTACCGCAACTACTTCACCTGCCCGGTGCGGTTCGCGGAGCCGTACGCCGGCTTTCTGCTCAGGGCCGACGACCTCGCCCGGCCGCTCCGTTCGGACAGCGCGGTGCACGAGGTGGTCCAGCAGTACCTGACCTCCCTGACCGGCGACTTCACCGGCGGCAGGGTCTCCGGGCCGGTGCGCACCCTGGTGCGCCGGCTGTTGCCCGCCGGCAATCTCGACCGCGATCTGATCGCCGGACACCTCTGTCTCCATCCGCGCACCCTCCAGCGGCGGCTCGCGGCCGAGGGGACCACCTTCGCCGCGCTCGTCGACGACGTCCGGCGCGAGGAGGCGGAGCGCTGGCTGCGCGATACGGACATGCCGATGGGGCGGCTGGCGGGACTGCTCGGCTACAGCGAACAGAGCGTTCTCACCCGCTCCTGCCACCGCTGGTTCGGGGTGTCGGGGACGCTTCACCGGCAGGCCCGCCGCTGACGTCCGGGCCCGTTCGACCGGCCCGCCGATACGGTCCCCCGGCCCGGGACACCCGGCCCGTCGAGCCAGGAAGTGAATAGTCGGTATCCCGTGAGATGGGGTGCGCTGCCCGGCATCGAACCACCTCACGGCTATTGACCGAGGTGTCGAGGTCGGCGAAAGTGAATTAAACATTCCGTCGCCGACGTCGCTGTGGCAGTGGGGTGGCCGGCGCATGCCCGGACGGCCCCGGCCCGCCCGCGTGCCCTCCCCTTCGCCGCCTCCCGTTTCCGCCTTCCTCCAGGATGGGTGTCCGCCATGTATCTGACCCAGTCCCTGCACCGTGCCGTACAGCGCATGCCGGACGAGACCATGACGATCTTCCGGGAGCGCCGTAGGTCGGTGCGGGAGGTACGGGAACGGGTCGCCCGGCTCGCGGGCGGGCTGCGCGGGCTCGGTGTCGCCGAGGGCGACCGGGTGGCGATCCTGGCCGGGAACTCCGACCGCTACCACGAGACCTTCTACGCCTCCTGGTGGATCGCGGCCGCCGTCACCCCCGTCAACCTCCGCTGGAGCCCGGTCGAGATCATCGCGGCGCTGAACGACTCCGGCGCGGGAGTGCTGCTGGTGGACGAGCCCTTCCTCGGCCTCCTGCCGCAACTGCGCGCGGGCTGCCCGGAGCTCCGGACCGTCGTCTACTGCGGCGAGGCGGCTGGTCCCCCCGGCACCCGGGACTACGAGGAGCTGATCGCGGAATCCGGTCCGGTCGAGGACGTCAGGGCCGGCGGCGACCGGCTCGCCGCCCTCGTCTACACCGGAGGCACCACGGGAGCGCCCAAGGGGGTCATGGTCAGCCACCGCTCCCTGCTCACCTCCGCCCTCGGCACCCTCGCCTCGGCCTCCACCTCGGTGCCGGGCGGCCGGATGCTGGTCTCGGCGCCCATGTTCCACATCGCGGCACTGGCCGGCTGGTCGGGACAGAACAGCATCGGCGGTTCCTTCGTCTTCCTCCCCGGTTTCCGGGCCGAAGCCGTGCTCCGGGCCCTGGAGGAGCACCGGATCACCAGCCTGCCCCTGGTGCCGACCATGCTCCAGACGCTCATCGACCACCCCGACGTGGGGGAGTACGACCTGACCTCGGTACGGCGGGTGAGCTACGGCGCCTCCGCGATCTCCGAATCGGTGCTGCGGCGTGCCATGGAGGTCTTCCCGGAAGCGGAGTTCTTCCAGGGGTACGGCATGACGGAGACCGCCATGATCACCCTCCTGGGCGGCGAGGACCACCGGGCCGGCGGGGCGCTGCTGCGCTCGGCGGGCCGCCCGCTCGCCCACTGCGAGGTGCGGATCGTCCGCCCCGACGGCACCGAGGCCCGGCGCGGCGAGGTCGGGGAGATCATCTGCCGGGGCGACCACCTCATGCTGGGCTACTGGAACCGGCCGGAGGAGACCGCCGCCGTACTGCGCGACGGCTGGATGCACACCGGCGACGGCGCCTTCATGGACGACGACGGCTACGTCTTCATCGCCGACCGCATCAAGGACATGATCATCACTGGTGGCGAGAACGTGTACTCCGGCGAGGTGGAGAACGCCCTGGCCGCCCATCCCTCCGTGGCCTCGTGCGCCGTCGTCGGACTGCCGGACGAGCAGTGGGGCGAACGCGTGCACGCCGACGTGGTGCTCAGGCCGGGGGCGGCGGCGACCGAGGAGGACCTGCAGGTGCACGTACGGAAGCTGATCGCCGGTTACAAGGTGCCCCGCAGCGTCGAGTTCGCCGAAGAGCTGCCGATGTCCGGCTCGGGGAAGATCCTCAAACGCGAACTCCGGGCCAGTAGGGCCTGCTAGCGGGGTCGCCGGGCGGGACGGGGAAACCCCTCCCGCCCTTTCGTGTCCCCCTGAGGTGAATCTCTGGTAACCATCACGATTCGTAGACGTGTCAGAGAAAGCCTTGTCAGAAGCCTTGTCGTGGCTTGTTTGTGATGCTTCCCTTTCGTTCTGGTGAGAGCGCCGGTCCGGTGGAGGGCCGGTAATGACCTGCGTGAGTCGTGCCCGCCGCCCCCCTTCCCGACTTCTTCGAGGGAGACCCCGTGACCATCCATGCGGACCGCACCACCGATCCCGCCTCCCCGGGCGGCGCCGTACCGCCGGCGGGCCGTCCGGCCGAGCGTCGCGGCTGGCTCGTCGTCTGGGCCCTGGTCCTCGTGCTCGTCATGAACTACGCGGACAAGATCATCACCAATATCGCCGGACCCGCGATCATGAAGGACCTGGGGATCGGCGAGGCCCGGTTCGGTGTCGTCCAGGCCAGCTTCTTCGCTCTCTTCGCCGTCGGCGGCATCGTCGGCGGCTGGCTGATGACCCGGGTGCGGCCGTGGATCCTGCTGCTGGTCATCATGGTGATCTGGTCCCTCAGCCTGCTCCCGATGGGCTGGCAGGTGGGCTTCGGCACCCTGGTGGCGATGCGCGTCGTGCTCGGCTTCGCCGAAGGGCCGACGACGGCGCTGGCCATGTACATCGCGCACACCTGGTTCCCGCCGGAGAAGCGGGCGCTCCCCAGCTCCGTGATCATCGCGGGCGCCAACGTCGGCGCCGTGGTCGGCGCCCCCACGCTGACGTGGATCGTCACCGACCACTCCTGGAACGCCGCCTTCGTCGCCCTGGCCGTGGCAGGTCTGGTGGTGGCCGGCATCTGGCTGGCCGTGGGCCGGGAGGGGAACCAGGGCGGCGCCGGTGCGCATGCCGCCGGGAGCGTACTGCCGGACCGGGTTCCCCTGCGGGCGGCCCTCACCACGGCCTCGCTGATCGGCATCTCCGTGATGTTCTTCGCGGCCTACGCCTCGACCTCGCTCAAGGTCACATGGCTGAAGCCCTATCTGGAGCAGGGGCTCGGCTACGAGGCCCGGACCGCGGGCAATCTGACCGCCCTGCCCTATCTCGGTGGGATGGTCGCCGTCATCGCCATCGGCTTCGTCTCCGCTGCTCTGACCCGGCGGGGCGTGAGCAGCAGGATGTCCCGGGGCGTCCTGGGGTCCTCCCTGGTGATCGCCGCCGGGGTGCTGCACCTCGCCTGGGCGCCGTTGGACGCGGGACCGCTGCACATGGTGCTGCTGGTGCTCAGCGCCTGCATGGGGTCCGCGGGATACGGCGCCACGTTCGCCGCGATCAGCGATGTCGCCCCGCTGAAGCAGCGCGGAGTCGTCCTGGCGGCCGTGACCGCGGTCTACGGCGTGGGCGGCTTCCTGGCGCCGCTGGTCCTCGGCGGCATCGTCGAGAACGCCGCCACCAAGGCCGCCGGCTACGCCACCGGCTTCACCCTGGTCGGGGTCGTGCTGATCGTCGGCGGACTGGTCGGAATGCTGATGATCAACCCCGAGCGGGACGCGGCCAAGCTCGCCGCCATCGCCGCCGAGGCCCCCGCGCCCCCCTCCGCCCCTGCCGATGGGGTTCCGGGCAAGGAGTGACCGTGCGAGGGGGGCTTGTCCACCACCCTTGAACATGACATGCATCAAAGTTAGCGAATCTTCACTTATGGTTCGTTGGTGCCTACTCTGTCAGGAGATTGATTCCTAATAGCAGGTACGAAAGATTCCCTCGGAAGTCGGAGCACCCCATGCGTGACGCAGTCATCGTCGAGGCCGTCCGGACCCCGGTCGGCAAACGCGCCGGAGCGCTCTCCGGCATCCATCCGGTGGACCTCTCCGCCCATGTCCTGACCGCCCTGACCGGACGCGTCGGACTGGACCCGGCGGACCTGGACGACGTGGTCTGGGGGTGCGTCAGCCAGATCGGCGAACAGGCATCCAACGTCGGCCGGTACGCGGTGCTGGCGGCGGGCTGGCCCGAGGAGATCCCCGGGGTGACCGTCGACCGGGCCTGCGGCTCCTCGCAGCAGGCCGTGCACTTCGCGGCCGGTCTGGTGGTGGCCGGGCAGTACGACATCGTGATCGCCGGGGGCGTCGAGTCGATGAGCCGGGTCCCGATCGGCGCCGCGCGCAAAGCCGTCGAGTACGGCAGGCCCTTCGGACCCGCGGTCCGCGAGCGGTACGGCGTGGAGGAGTTCAACCAGGGGCTGGGCGCCGAGCTGATCGCCGAACGGTACGGGTTCAGCCGTACCCGGCTCGACGAACTCGCCCTGGAATCGCACGACAAGGCCGCCCGCGCCACGGCGGAAGGGCGTTTCGACGCACAGATCGCACCCGTGGCCACGCGGGCCGCCGACGGCTCCGAGCAGCGGGTCACCGCCGACGAGGGCATCCGTACCGGATCCACCCCGGAGAAGCTGGCCGCCCTCGCCACCCCGTTCAAGGAGAACGGCGTGATCAGCGCGGGGAACTCCTCGCAGATCTCGGACGGTGCCGCGGCGCTCCTGATCACCACCGGTGAGATCGCCGCGCGCCGCGGCTGGCGACCGCTGGCCCGGGTGCACACCGCCGTCGTCACCGGTGCCGACCCGATCACGATGGCCCTCGGCCCCGCCCCGGCGACCGCCAAGGCCCTCAAGAAGGCCGGTCTGTCGATCGACGACATCGGGGCCTTCGAGATCAACGAGGCGTTCGCCCCGGTCACCGCCGCCTGGCTGGCGGAGACCGGGGCGGACGGCGCGCGCATGAACCCCCTCGGCGGGGCGATGGCGATCGGCCATCCCCTCGGGGCCTCCGGTGCCCGGTTGATGACCACCCTGGTCCACCACATGCGGGACAACGGGATCCGTTACGGCCTCCAGTCCATGTGCGAGGCGGGCGGCATGGCCAACGCCACCGTCGTCGAACTGCTCTGACGGGCCGACCGCCCGGAGAGCGGCGGGAGGGGGTGCCACCGATCCGGTGGCACCCCCTCCCGCGCGTCCTTCAGAGCCCCAGGTCCTTGGCGATGATCGTCTTCATGACCTCGCTGGTGCCGCCGTAGATCCGGGAGACCCGGGTGTCCGCGTACAGCCGGGCGATCGGATACTCCGTCATGTAGCCGTAGCCACCGTGCAACTGGAGGCAGGCGTCGACGACCCGCCCGGCGACCTCCGTACCGAAGAGTTTGATCCGGGCGGCCTCCGCGGCCGTCAGTTCGCCGGCGTCGTCCAGCTCGACGCCCCGGTCGGCCAGGGCCTCGGCCGCCCGGAACTCCGCCTCGCAGGCCGCCAGGGTGAACTTGGTGTTCTGGAAGTCGGCGACCCGGCTGCCGAAGACCCGGCGCTCCTTGACGTACTCCGTGGCGAACCGGATCGCGGCCCGCGCCTGGGCCACGCCGGCCACCCCGATCGACAGCCGCTCCCGCGGCAGGTTCTGCGACAGATACCCGAAGGCCCGGCCCTCGTCCCCGAGCCGGTTCGCCACCGGCACCCGGACGTCGCTGAAGGAGAGCTCCGCGGTGTCCATGCTGTGCCGGCCGATCTTCTCCAGCTTCCGGCCGACCGCGAAGCCCTCGCTGCGGGACTCGACGCAGAGGATCGTCAGCCCGGCCCGGCGGTCCCCGGGGTCGTGGGGCGAGGTCCGGCAGACCACCAGCACCAGATCGGCCACCGCACCGCCGGTGATGAACGTCTTGGCCCCGTTGAGCACGTAGTGGCCGCCGTCCGCCGACAGCCGGGCCGTGGTCCTGATCCCCGCCAGATCCGATCCGGTGCCCGGCTCGGTCATCGCGATGGCCAGCAGGACGTCCCCGGAGGCGCAGCCCGGCAGCCAGCGCCCCCGCTGCTCCTCGTTCGCGAGCCGCAGCAGATAGGGCAGCACCACACCGGTGTTGACGTGGTGGTGGCCGATGGAGGCGGCGGCCAGTGCCACCTCCTCGTGGATGACCGCCTGGAAGCGGTAGCTCGCGGGCCCGGTGCCGCCGTACTCCTCGGGGATGTCGAAACCAAGGGCCCCGATCTCCGCCAGGCCCTTGAAGACCGAGCGGGGGACCTGCCCGGCCCGCTCCCACTCGTGGAGGTGGGGGACGGCCTTCTCGGCGATGAAGTCCCGGACGGTCGCCCGGAACGCCTCGTGCTCGGGGCCGTAGAGGGTGCGCCTCATACCCGCGCTCCGTCGACGACGAGGCACTGGCCGGAGACGTAGTCGGTCTCCGGGAGGCAGAGCGCGTAGACGGCGCCCGCGGCCTCCTCTGGGGTGCCGGGCCGCCCCAGGGGAATGACCTTCGCGGCCATGGCGGCCTTCTCCGGATTGAGACCGACCTTGATGTCCCGGCCGTCGATGGAGAGCGTCGCGTTGTCGGCGGCCGTGACCTCGGTCATCCGGGTCAGGACGAAGCCGAAGGCCACGGCGTTCACGTTGACCCCGTAGCGGCCCCACTCCTTGGCCAGCGTCTTGGTCAGGCCGATCATGCCCGCCTTGGCCGCTGCGTAGTTCGCCTGGCCGAGGTTGCCGTAGTAGCCGCTGGTCGAGGAGATGTTGACGACCTTGCGGTGGTACGGGACGGGGTTGGCCCGGAAGTGCGGCAGGGCCGCGCGCAGGATCTTGAACGAAGCGGTCAGATGGACGTCCAGGACCGTGTGCCACTGCTCGTCGGTCATCTTCTGGATGACGGTGTCCCAGGTGTAGCCCGCGTTGTTGACGACGATGTCGAGGCCGCCGAAGGTGTCGACGGCGGTGCCGGTGAAGCGTTCGGCGAAGCCCTCGTCGGTGACCGACCCGACGCAGACCGCCGCCTTCCCGCCTGCGGCTTCGATCGCCGCGACCGTCTCCGCGGTGGGTCCGGCGTCCAGGTCGTTGACGACCACCGACGCGCCCTCGGAAGCCAGCTTGAGGGCGATCGCCCGCCCGATGCCCCGGCCCGACCCGGAGACGATCGCGACCCTGCCGTCCATGGTTCCCATCCCGACCGACCCTCTCTATTGGTTATGACAGATTAACTTTTTATGCGAACGTCCCTAGTGTCAAGAGGTAGAAGCAGCTAGCTTGGGTGAGGAGAGATTCGCGATCAACGGTAGATCCGGCAAGGAGATCCCATGCGTGACGCAGTCGTCGTCGATGCGGTGCGAACCGCGGTCGGCAAGCGGAACGGTTCGCTCGCCCAGCAGCACTCCGCCTCGCTGTCGGCCCGTGTGCTGAACGCGCTGGTGGACCGGACGGGGCTGGACCCCGCCCTGGTCGACGACGTGATCTGGGGCTGTGCGGGTACGGTCGGCATGCAGACCGGCTGCGTCGGCCGCGCCGCCGTACTCGCCGCGGGCTGGCCCGAATCCGTGCCCGGCGTGACCGTCGACCGGCAGTGCGGCTCCTCGCAGCAGGCCGTGCACCAGGCCGCCGCCGGAGTGGTCTCGGGACAGTACGACGTGGCCGTGGCCGGCGGTGTGGAGGTCATGAGCAGGATCCCCCTCGGCACCACCCGCCTCGACGGCACCTTCGGCGAGCCCTTCGGCCCCGACGTCTGGAAGCGGTACGACAACGTCCGCTTCAACCAGGGCATGGGCGCCCAACTGATCGCCGACGAATACGGCATCACCCGCACCGAGATGGACCAGCACGGTCTGGACTCCCACGCCCGCGCCGCCCGCGCCGTCGACGAGGGCCGCTTCAAGGACCAGGTCGTGCCGGTCACCGTCACCGGACCGGACGGCGCGGAACGCGTCTTCGACACCGACGAGGGCATCCGCCGGGGCTCCACCGCGGAGACCCTCGCCGCCCTCAAGCCCGCCTTCGGCGAAGGCGGTTCGATCACCGCGGGCAACGCCTCCCAGGTCTCCGACGGCACCGGTGCCCTGCTCATCACCACCAGCGAGATCGCCCGCGCCCGGGGTTGGCGCCCGATGGCCCGCATCCACACCGCCGTCCTCGCCGGAACCGACCCGGTGACCATGCTCAAGGGGCCGATCCCCGCCACCGCCAAGGCCCTGAAGAAGGCCGGTCTGTCGATCGACGACATCGGTGTCTTCGAGATCAACGAGGCGTTCGCCTCCGTCACCCTCGCCTGGCTGCGGGAGACCGGCGCGGACTACGGGAAGATGAACCCCCTCGGCGGGGCGATGGCGATCGGCCACCCCATCGGCGGCTCCGGCGCCCGCATCATGACCACCCTGGTCCACCACATGCGGGACAACGGCATCCGCTACGGCCTCCAGTCCATGTGCGAGGGCGGCGGCATGGCCAACGCCACGATCCTCGAACTCCTCTGAAACCGCGGGGACGCAACGCCCCGCGCACCGCGCAGCCCGAACCGTGCACTCCGTCTGCCCACCCGGCTCCCGCACCCGGCCACGGGCCCGATCCGAGCACCCGACCCGCGGCCCCGGGCCCGCCCGGCCGCACAGGAAGAAGGGGGGGCGGACCCATCACGACGACACCCCGGAACAGCCCCGCCGCACGCGCCGACGCGGGCGGCGGGCCCGGACCGGGCGGGGAAGCCACCCGCCGGACCGGCCCACGGTCCGTGGCAGGCCCCGCGGCGGACTCCGCCCATCTGCTCGGCTTCCTCACCCTGGAGCGGTCCGGACCCGACCTCTTCCACGGCCGGTGCCACGTCGGCCTGCCCCGCCGGGCCTTCGGCGGACAGGTCGCCGCGCAGGCGCTGACCGCGGCCGGACGCACCGTCGAAGGACCCCGTCGGGCGCACTCCCTGCACGGCTACTTCCTGCGCGGCGGAAACCCCGGACGGCCCATCACCTACGCGGTGGAACGGCTGAGGGACGGGCACAGCTACGCCTCCCGGCGGGTCACCGCCGTCCAGGACGGCGAGGTGATCTTCACCCTCTCCGCCTCCTTCAAGCTCCCCGAGGACCTGCCCGGCCGCCAGCTCTCCGTACCGCCGACCACTCCGCCCGAAGACCTGCCGAACGCCTTCCGCAACTGGGCCGCGCTCGACCCCGAGGGATTCGAGCAGTTCGAGATCGGCCGGGTGCTCGACGTCCGCGTCGCGCCGGTGACCTGGCTGAGCCGGGCCGGAGGCACCGAACAGCGGCTGTGGATCCGGGCCGTCGAGACCCTCCCGGACACCCCCCTGGTCCATATGTGCGCCCTGACCTACGCCTCGGACCTGATGCTCGCGCCCGTGGCGGCGCTCGACGTGGAGACACCCGGGCCGCTGCGCGAGGGGCCGGGCTCCTCCCTGAACTTCCTGACCTCCCTCGACCACGCGGTCTGGTTCCACCGGCCGTTCCGTGCCGACGACTGGCTGCTGGTCGTCCAGCGCGGCCCCACCGCGGGCGACGGCCGGGGCCTGGTGCACGGCGAGTTCTGGACCCGCGACGGGGAACTCGTCGCCTCCGTGGTCCAGGAGACGGTGCTGCGCCCCCGCCGGACCCGCTGACCTCCGACGCGAACGAGAACGGGGCCGGGGGCCCGTACCGTCCGATCGGCGTCAGCCGACGACCCCCGCGGCCGGCGGGCCCGCCAGCTCCTCGGCGCCGGTCCCCACCTCCGTCAGCACCTCGTCGGTGTCGCTGCCCGTCGGCCCCGCCGGACGCGGCTCTGCCGACGGCGTGCCCAGGAAGCGGGGCGCGGTCCCCGGCTCGGGGAAGCCGTCGGGGGTGATCCGGTACGTGCCGCGGCCCGCGTTGTGCGGATGCCGGGCCGTCTCCGTCCAGTCCAGTAAGGGCGTCCCGCGGGCGGGTCGCGAACACCTCCGCGAGCCGTGCGGCCATCCCCGGCCACGCCCTGCGGTCGTGCTGCTCCGCGAAGAGCGGATCGTCGGTGAGCCCAAGGACCCGCAGCGTGGCGGCGTAGGACTGCGGTTCCACACAGCCGACCGCCAGGTGCCGGCCGTCCGCGCAGCAGTAGGTGCGGTAGAAGGGTGCGGCACCGTCGAAGAGGTTGCTCCCGCGGCCCTCGGTCCAGCGCCCGGTCCGCAGCAGCCCCTGGAGCAGGGCGAGCTGTATGGCGGTGCCGTCGGTCATGGCCGCGTCCACCACCTGGCCCCGGCCGGTGACCCGCGCCGAGTACAGGGCGGCGCTGATGCCGAGGGCCAAACCCTTCGATCAGGGCGTCGGCGCCGTCGATCAGCTTGCGGACGACGGCGATGCCCCGGGGGTCCTAAGGAACCCGCCCGCCGGACCAGGGTCCGACGGGCGGGCGTGAGGGTTTTGAGGGTGAGGCTCAGTCCCCGCAGCGGCCCCGGGAGCGGTTGCGGGGATCGCCGTCGCGGCGGAGGTGCACCACGGTCGCGCGGGGAACGTGGCGGCGGGGGCCGGCTATCGGAGGGTGCGGAGGAAGATGTCCGTTTTGCCGTTGGTGTCGTTGGGCACGATGCCCTCGGCCGCGGACTCGAAGACGACGTGGCGTCCGCCGGTGCTGACGGCGTCGACCCCGGCCGAGGCGGGTCGATCGGTGACGGTCTCGTCGGTGCCTGTCTCCAGGTCGCGCAGCGCGAGCGGTGCCGGTCCGGTCGTGCCGGACGGGGTGTGCAGCAGGTAGCGGCCGGTGGGGTCGATGGCCACGCCCTTGACGCCGGGTACCGGCAGGGCGGTACCGGAGGCGACGTCGTGGACGTAGGTGTCGGGGCCCGAGCGGTAGACGACCTTGCTGCCGTCGTCACTGAGCTGGACGAGTTCGGCGGCCTTGCCCGGGCCCTCGATCGGGCCGGCGGGGGTGTTGTCGGCCCAGTCCCACAGGAAGACGTCCCGCTCCCCGCCGTCCTGGTAGGCGAGCCGGGTGCCGTCGCTGCTGATGGAGGGTCGGGACGGTGCGGTGTTGTGGATGACGTCGACGGTCTGCAAGTTGCCGGTGTCCGGATTGCTGACCTCGATGCGCTGGTTGGTCTCCGGGTGCCTGAAGGTGACGCTGAACGCCTGGTGGCGGTCGTTCGAGCCCATGGTCGCCTCGCAGCTCCGGAGCGAGCAGGTGTAGGCCGCTGACCATCCCACGCTCAGGTGGTGCTGGTAGAGGGCCGTGTTGTTGAACCTGGGTCCCAGATAGGCGAGGACCTGCCCGTCGCTGCTGAGCATCGGCGGCGCCAGCGGATATCCGCCGAACTGCCTGTTCTGACCCGTCGCCAGCTCGCGGACGAACACCTCCTCGGTCCTCCCCGTGTCGCCCGGGGTGAGGTTGTTCGCGTACGAGGAGAAGACGACGCGGTGGCCGGCGGGTGTGATCGACGCGTCGGAGGAGTCGTCGTTGGCCTGAGTGCCCTCGGCCGCGACGCTGACCCTCTCGACACCGGTCTGGCGGACGCCCCACGCGTCCCCGGGGTCGGCCGAGGCGGCGCCAGGCGGTAACGCTGTGATCGTGCAGACGGCGACGGCACTCAGGGCGACGCGCCCACGTCTGATGGTGCTCCGGTTCGTGCTCCCTCTCATGTTCCCCCCAGGAGGTTTCCGCCTCCGGCGCCCTGCCGGAAGGCCACCAGCATGCAACCGCGACGGCGCCGTGCGGTCAATGCGTCCACGCGCCCCGGAGAAACAGGGAAGTGCAGCGGACTTCCGGACCCGACCCAGGGCGTGTCTTATGGATCTTGCCGGGCTCGCGTGCCCTGGCACCGCTCCCCCTGGGCCTTCGGCCCGGGAGGTACCCCCACGCCGCGTTCTCGTCGGTCACCGACGG
>NZ_JBEZNF010000049.1:0-40677 GCF_040653095.1 Streptomyces sp. NPDC048057 | reverse complement strand
CACCCCCTTAAAAACACTCCCCCCACCCCCCCCCCTCTCCCGTCGTGGGCGGGGGGGGGGGCGGCGCCCCGGGGGGGGCGGCCCCCGCGCCCCCCCCACCACCTGTTTGCTTCAGACCCGCAGCGCCGCGACCGCGCCCCGCGAGAGCTGGTCGAGGTACCCCTTCGGCAGGTCGTCGCGGACCACCACCAGTCGCCAGTACAGCGGCCCGACCGCGACGTCCAGCAGCCGGGAGGCGTCCGTGGTCGCCGGCAGCTCCCCGCGGGCCACGGCGTCGCGCACGATCAGCGCGGCCATGCCGTGCTGGCTGTCGAGGAGCGCCGCCTTGATCGCCTCGGCGATCTCCGGATTGCGTACGGACTCCACCAGCAGATCGGGGATGACCTGGGAGGCGACCGGGTGGCGCAGGGCGTGGGAGGCGACCTCCAGCAGCGCCCGTACGTCCCCGTACAGCGATCCGGTGGCCGGGGCGGGCAGGCCCTGGGCGGCGAAGGCGGAGACCAGGTCGAGGACGAGGGAGAGCTTGGACTTCCAGCGCCGGTACACGGCGGTCTTGCCGACGCCGGCGCGGCGGGCGATCCCCTCGATGGACATCCGGGCGAAGCCGACGGAGGCCAGTTCCTCGAAGACGGCGGCCCGGATGGCCTCCGTCACGTCCTCGCGGAGCACGGCGGCTCCCGCGGGAGCGCGTCGGGGACGTCGTGGGTCCGGGGCCGGGTCCGTCGTGGTCATGGTCATGGAGCATACCCGTGACGACGAAACGGTTGCGTTGCGACGCGAGTACGCCTTAGTCTCGCCGTAGCGACGAAACGGGCCCGTCCCGTCGTCATCCCGGCGGTCGGCCGGACGTCCCGCCCTCCCCTCCCCGACCGCGCCTCTTCTCCGCCCCCCTCCGCCTGAGGCGAAAGCGATCCGAGTGAGCAGTCAGACGATCTCCCCACCTCTCGTGATGGGGACCGCGTCCCCTTCGGGGCTCCCCGGGGAGACCCCCCGGGAGTTCGCCCTGCGCCACGGCCTGACCGTCAGCGGGCAGCGCCCCTCGCTCGGCGCGTACGTGCGCCAGCTCTGGGCGCGCCGGCACTTCATCACCGCCTTCGCCACCGCCAAGCTCACCGCCCAGTACAGCCAGGCGAGGCTCGGCCAGCTCTGGCAGCTGATGACCCCGCTGCTGAACGCGGCGGTGTACTACTTCATCTTCGGGATCCTGCTGGGCACCAGCAAGCAGGTCCCGGACTTCGTCCCGTTCCTGGTCACCGGGGTCTTCATCTGGACCTTCACGGCGAACTCGATCATGGCGGGAACCAAGGCCATCTCGGGCAACCTCGGGCTGGTCCGCGCGGTGCACTTCCCGCGCGCCGCCCTCCCCGTCGCCTTCGCCCTCCAGCAGTTCCAGCAGCTGCTGTTCTCGATGGGCGTGCTGCTGCTGATCCTGATGGGCTTCGGCGAGTTCCCCGAGCCGTCCTGGCTGCTCGCGGTCCCGGCGCTGGCGCTCCAGGCCGCGTTCAACACCGGTCTCGCCATGGCGATGGCCCGGATCTCCGCGCGCACCCCGGACGTGGCGCAGCTCATGCCGTTCCTGCTGCGCACCTGGATGTACGCGTCCGGTGTGATGTGGAGCATCTCGACCATTCTGAAGGACCACGACCTGCCGGAATGGGTCATGCTTGCCCTGCAGTACAACCCGGCGGCGGTCTACATCGATCTCGTGCGCTTCGCCCTGATCGACAGCTACACCTCGGCCCAGCTCCCGCCGCACGTGTGGGCGGTCGCCCTCGGCTGGGCCGCACTCTGCGGGGTGGGCGGATTCATGTACTTCTGGAAGGCGGAGGAGCGGTACGGCCGTGGCTGAAAACCTGATGACGAAAGACGCGACGCAAGCGGCGCAGGAGGTAGGAGTGACCGCCCCCGTCCCCGAGAAGGTGCCCACGGTCGTCGTGGACGACGTGCACATCAAGTACCGCGTCCAGGGCGGCAAGGCCGCCAAGGGCAGCGCCACGGCGGCCCTGAGCCGGATGGTCTCCCTCAAGGCGCGCCGGGCCCGCAAGTCCGGTGCGCTGCCCCCCGGCGTGCGCGAGGTGCACGCGGTCAAGGGTGTGACCTTCACCGCGTACAAGGGCGAGGCCATCGGCCTGATCGGGTCGAACGGCTCCGGGAAGTCCACCCTGCTGAAGGCCATCGCCGGTCTGCTGCCCGCCACCGAGGGCAGGGTCTACACCCAGGGCCAGCCCTCCCTCCTCGGGGTGAACGCGGCCCTGATGAGCGATCTCACGGGCGAGCGCAACGTCATCCTCGGCGGCCTCGCCATGGGCATGTCGCGCCAGGAGATCCAGAACGCCTACGCCGGCATCGTCGACTTCTCCGGGATCAACGAGAAGGGCGACTTCATCTCGCTCCCGATGCGGACGTACTCCTCCGGCATGGGCGCCCGGCTCCGCTTCGCCATCGCGGCGGCCAAGAGCCACGACGTGCTCCTCATCGACGAGGCGCTGGCCACCGGTGACGCGAAGTTCCGCCGCCGCAGCCAGGCCCGCATCAACGAACTGCGCGCCGAGGCCGGCACGGTCTTCCTGGTCAGCCACAGCAACAGCACGATCCTGGAGACCTGCGAGCGCGCCCTGTGGCTGGAGGCGGGCGTCCTGCGGATGGACGGTTCCGCCAAGGACGTCATCGCCGCGTACGAAGAGTTCACCAGCGGCAAGAAGTAGTCCTCGCACCTCCGGGCGGTCCGGCTCCGCCCCGACCGCCCGGAGGGCCCGCGACCGCCGCCAACACTGCACCGATAGACCATCAATAGCGACTGAACATGACTAAAGCGGACTAAAGTGCCGGGCGATGACGCCCCACGGGATCACTCCGCTGCCCGCCACCCACCGCCTCGCCCCGCGGCCCGCGCTCCACGACCCGTACGACGGCCGAGGGCGCGACCGGCGCAGCGCCCAGCCGAGGGACGTCGCGGCCCTCGCCGCCGTCTGGGCGCTCACCCGGGCCGTCATGCTCGCGCTGCTGGTCGTCGACCGCCTCGGGGACAGCGGCGTGGCCGGCGAGGTCCACGCGCTCTACCGGAGCTGGTACGGGCAACTCGCCCACGGCGCGTTCCCCGTCCACGACGTCACCTGGCAGTACCCGCCCGGCGCCGCCCTCGTCTTCCTCTCCCCCGCCGCACTGCCCTGGCTCACCTACTTCCAGGCGTTCGTACTGATCGTGCTGGCCTGCGACGCACTCGTCACCACCGCCCTCACCCGCGCCGGCATCCGCGGCGCCTGGCTGTGGGTCTGCGGGCTGCCGCTGCTGCTGAACCTGCCGCTGGCCCGCTACGACGTCCCCGTGACCGCCGTCGCCGTCCTCGCGCTGCTCGCCCTGCCCACCCGCCCCCGCCTCGGCGGCACGCTCGCCGGCGTCGGCGCCACCCTCAAGGTCTGGCCGCTGCTGACGCTGCTGGGCACGCCCCGCGGCCCCGGCACCCGGGCCGCCTGGGGCGCGGCCGTCGCCTCCGGCGCCGCCCTCCTCGCCCTGCTCGTGCTGGGCTTCAGCAACACCCTGGACTTCCTGCGCCAGCAGGGCGCCCGGGGCGTGCAGATCGAATCGCTGGGCGGCACGGCGCTCCACGTCGCCCGCAACCTGGGCTGGCCCGGCGAGACCCGGTACCAGTACGGCGCCTTCGAGTTCGTGGGGCCGTACGTCTCCTCCCTCGCCCGGCTCTCGCTCGCACTGACCGCCGCCGCCTTCTGCTGGCTGCTGCTGTGGCGCGTGCGGGCGCGGCGCTGGGGGCCGGCGACGCCCTGCGACGCCGCGTTCGCCGCCGTCCTGCTGTTCACGGTCACCAGCCGGGTGATCAGCCCCCAGTACCTGGTGTGGCTGCTGGGGCTGGCCGCGGTGTGCCTGACCTCCCGGCACACCGTGATGCGCCCCGCGGCGCTGCTGGTGCTCCCCGCCGCGGCCGTGAGCGCCCTGGCGTACCCGCTGCTGTACGACGACGTCGTCGCCGGCACCGCGGTCGGCTGCACCCTGCTGGTGCTGCGCAACGGGCTGCTGCTGCTCGCCGCGGCGCTGGCCTGCCGGCGGCTGTGGCGGTCCGCCGCACGCCCCGGCTAGCAGCCGTACGGCGAGGGGCCCGCCCCGGCATCCCGGGACGGGCCCCTCGTACGCGTCCGTGCGCGTCGGTCCGTCAGCTGTGCGTGCGCAGCAGCTGGCGCATGGTCCGCATCGCCACCGACAGGTTCGCCAGGTCGAACGTGTCCGAGCCCTGGATCTCGTCCAGCGTGGCGCGTGCCCGGCTCAGGATCGAGGCGTTCTTCGACTCCCAGGTCGTGAACCGCTCCTCGGGCGTCGAGGTGCCGTTGCCGACGGAGAGCACGTCCGCGGTGAGCATGGCGTGCGCCGCGTACAGGTCCTCCCGGATGGCGGCGCGGGCCATCGACTGCCAGCGGTCGGCCCGCGGCAGCTCGATGATCCGGTCCATCAGCTGGGTGATCCGCAGCCGGTCCGCGAGGTCGTAGTACACCTCGGCGACGTCCAGCGGGTCCTGGCCCGTGCGGTCGGCGATGGCCACGATGTCCAGCGTCGGGAACGCCGAGGAGAACCCGGCCACCCGCAGCGCCAGCACCTGGGGCACGCCCTCCGCGGTCAGCTCGTCCACGATGCCCTGGTACCACTCCAGGTCCGTGCCGCGCATCAGCTTCGGCAGCTCGTCCCAGACGCGCGCCACGCGCTCCGCGAAGAACTCCACCGTCTCGGCCAGCTCCAGCGGCTGCGGGCGGTTGCCCAGCAGCCAGCGGGTGCCGCGCTCCACCAGCCGGCGCGAGTGCAGCCGGATCCGGGTCAGCACGTCGGCCGCGACCTCGTTGTCCAGCGCCTCGACCGCGTCCCAGACCGCGCCGAGCCCGAAGATCTCCCGGGCCGCGGTCTGCGCCCGCACCACTTCCTCGATCGACGCGCCGGTCTCCTCCCGCAGCCGGTGCAGGAAGGTCGCGCCACCGGTGTTGACGGTGTCGTTGACCAGCACGGTCGTGATGATCTCGCGGCGCAGCGCATGGCCGTCGACCGCCTCGGAGAAACGCTCCCGCAGCGGGGTCGGGAAGTACGCGTGCAGCAGCTTGCGCAGGTACGCGTCGTCCGGCAGGTCCGTGCCGATCAGCTCGTCCGCCACCGTGATCTTGGTGTACGCGAGGAGGACCGCCAGCTCGGGCTGGCTCAGGCCGCGGCCCGCGTTCAGCAGCTCGCGGATCTGGCGGTCGGCCGGCAGGAACTCCAGCGACCGGTCCAGGGCCCCGTCCCGCTCCAGCCGGCGCATGTGGCGCTGGCCGGCCTGGAGGAGGGAGGGCGCCTGGGCGAGCGCGTTGGCGAGGGCCACGTTCTGCGCGTAGTTGTTGCGCAGCACCAGCGCGCCGACCTCGTCGGTCATCTCGGCGAGCAGGGCGTTGCGCTGCTTGACGGTGAGGTCGCCGTCCGTGACCAGGCCGTTGAGCAGGATCTTGATGTTCACCTCGTGGTCGGAGGTGTCCACGCCGGCGCTGTTGTCGATGGCGTCGGTGTTGACCCGGCCGCCGGTGGAGTCGGGGCCGCCGGAGCGGGCGAACTCGATCCGGCCGAGCTGGGTCAGGCCGAGGTTGCCGCCCTCGCCGACGACCTTGACGCGCAGCTCGTCGCCGTTGACGCGGATGGCGTCGTTGGCCTTGTCGCCGACGTCCGCGTTGGACTCGCCGGACGCCTTGACGTACGTCCCGATGCCGCCGTTCCACAGCAGGTCGACGGGGGCCTCAAGGACGCTCTTCATCAGCTCGGCCGGCGTCATCTTGGTGACGCCCTCCGGGATGCCGAGGGCGGCCCGCAAGTGTGCGTTGATCGGGATGGACTTGGCCGTACGGGGGTGGATTCCGCCGCCCGGGGAGAGCAGCGAGGTGTCGTAGTCGGCCCAGCTGGAGCGCGGCAGCTCGAAGAGGCGGCGGCGCTCGGCGTACGAGACGGCCGCGTCGGGGGTCGGGTCGACGAAGATGTGGCGGTGGTCGAAGGCGGCCACCAGCCGGATGTGCTCGCTCAGCAGCATGCCGTTGCCGAACACGTCGCCGGACATGTCGCCGACGCCGACGACCGTGAAGTCCTGCGTCTGGGTGTCGTGGCCCAGCTCGCGGAAGTGGCGCTTGACGGACTCCCAGGCGCCGCGGGCCGTGATGCCCATGCCCTTGTGGTCGTAGCCGGCGGAGCCGCCGGAGGCGAAGGCGTCGCCGAGCCAGAACTCGTAGGCGAGCGCGACCTCGTTGGCGATGTCGGAGAAGGAGGCCGTGCCCTTGTCGGCGGCGACGACGAGGTAGGTGTCGTCGCCGTCGTGGCGCACCACGTCCGCCGGCGGCACGACCTCACCGGCGACCAGGTTGTCCGTGATGTCGAGCAGCGCGGAGATGAAGGTGCGGTAGCTGGCGACGCCCTCGGCGAGCCAGGCGTCCCGGTCCACGGACGGGTCGGGCAGCTGCTTGGCGACGAAGCCGCCCTTGGCACCCACCGGCACGATCACGGTGTTCTTCACCATCTGTGCCTTCACCAGGCCCAGGATCTCGGTACGGAAGTCCTCGCGCCGGTCGGACCAGCGCAGACCGCCGCGGGCGACCTTGCCGAAGCGCAGGTGGACGCCTTCGACGCGGGGCGAGTAGACCCAGATCTCGTACGCCGGGCGGGGCGCGGGCAGGTCGGGGATGGCCTGCGGGTCGAACTTCATCGACACGTAGCCGTGGTGGCCGCCGTCCGACGTCTGCTGACCCCTCTCGTCGCTTCCCTTGCTGGCGCTCTGGAAGAAGTTGGTGCGCAGGGTGGCCTTGATGACCACGAGGAAGGAGCGCAGGATGCGGTCCTCGTCGAGGCTGGCGACCTGGTCCAGAGCGCCGTCCAGCTCCTCCATCACGCCGTCGATCAGCTCGGTGCCCGCGTTCTGGCGGCCGGGCGACATCCGGGCCTCGAAGAGCGAGACCAGCAGCCGGGTGGTGTGGACGTTGGTGCGGAGGGTGTCCTCCATGTAGTCCTGTGAGAACGTCGACCCGGCCTGGCGCAGGTACTTGGCGTACGCGCGCAGCACCATCGCCTGGCGCCAGGTGAGCCCGGCGCCGAGGACGAGGGAGTTGAAGCCGTCGTTCTCCGCGGCCCCGGTCCACACCGCGGCGAAGGCTTCCTGGAAGCGCTCCCGGGCGTCGTCGCCGAGGTAGTCGTTGTGGCCGTTGCCGGAGGCGCTGGCGGCCGAGCCGTTCGGGACCGGCATGCGCAGCCCGAAGTCGTAGATCCAGGCGTACGTGCGGTCGGCACGGCACAGCTCGTACGGACGCTCGTCGACGACCTCGCAGCCCAGCCGCTGGAGCACCGGCAGCACGGCGGACAGGGAGACCTGGGCGCCGGTCCGGTAGATCTTGAAGCGGCGCTCGCCGGGGCCGGCACCGACCGGCTCGTACAGCGAGAGCGCGAAGTCCCGACCCGAGTGGGTCAGGTCGTCCAGGTGGACCAGGTCGGCGACGGCGCTGCGCGGCGAGTGGTCGGCCTTGTAGCCCTCGGGGAAGGCGTTGCCGTACTGGCGCAGCAGCTCGGCGGCGCGCTCCTCGCCCAGCTCGGCGGTGAGCGCCTCGGCGAAGCCGTCCTCCCAGGAGCGGGCCGCCTCCACCAGACGCGCCTCGATGCGCTCGGTGTCGGCGTCCGTGAGGTGCGGCAGCTCGGTGCCGGAGGGGACGCGGACGACGAAGTGGATCCGGGAGAGGATCGATTCGGTGTTCCAGGCGGTGAAGTCGACGCTGGTGCCGCCCAGCTCCTCCTTGAGGATCTCGATCAGCCGCAGCCGCACCGCGGTGGTGTAGCGGTCCCGCGGCAGGTACACGAGGGCGGAGTAGTAGCGCCCGTACTCGTCCTGGCGCAGGTAGAGCCGGAGGCGACGGCGTTCCTGGAGGTAGAGCACGCTGGTGACGGTGGCCCGGAGCTGGTCGACGGGCGTCTGGAACAGCTCGTCGCGCGGGTAGGTCTCCATGATCTGGAGCAGGTCGCGGCCGTCGTGGCTGTTGGGCGAGAAGCCCGCGCGGTCCAGGACCTCGGCGACCTTGCGGCGGATCACGGGGACGCGGCGCACGGACTCGGTGTACGCGGCGGACGAGAAGAGGCCGAGGAAGCGGCGCTCGCCGACGACGTTGCCCTTCTCGTCGAACTTCTTCACGCCGACGTAGTCGAGGTAGCTGGGCCGGTGGACCGTGGAGCGGCTGTTGGCCTTGGTGAGGACGAGGAGCTTGTGCTCCCGGGCCTTGGCGCGGGCGTCCGCGGGGAGCCGGCTGAAGGAGGGGCTGACGGGGTGCGCCTCGTCCTCGCGGTGCTGCGGGTCGGAGCGCAGGATGCCGAGGCCGGTGCCGGGGACGGCCGCCAGGGCGTCGCCGTCCACCAGCTCGTACTCGCGGAAGCCGAGGAAGGTGAAGTGGTCGGCGGCCAGCCAGCGCAGCAGCTCGCGGGCCTCGTCGATCTCCTGGCCCAGGATGTCGTCGGCGGTGGGCTCGGCCGGCAGGTCGTCGGCGATGCGCAGCGCCGCGTCCCGCATCTTCTCCCAGTCCTCGACGGCCTCGCGGACGTCGGAGAGCACGCGCAGCAGGTCGGTGGTGATCTGCTTGAGGTCGGCGCGGTCGGTCTCGCGGTCGATCTCGACGTGGATCCAGGACTCGACGAGCGCGTCGTGCGGGAGGTCCTTCTTGGCGGTGCGGGCCTCGCCGGAGAGCACCTCGATCAGCTTGCCGGTGACGTCGCGGCGGACCGTGACCTGCGGGTGGATCACCACGTGGATGCCGCGGCCCTGGCGGGAGAGCTCGTTGGTGACGGAGTCGACGAGGAAGGGCATGTCGTCGGTGACGACCTCGACGACGGAGTGGCTGCACGTCCAGCCGTTCTCCTCGACGGTCGGAGTGTGGACCCGCACGTTGGCCGTGCCCTGGGGGCGGTTCTCGGCCAGGCGGTAGTGGGAGAGCGCTGCTCCGAAGACGTCGACCGGGTCGCGGTCCGCGAGGTCCTCGGGTGCGGTGTGCAGGTAGTAGCGCTGGAGGTATGCGAGAAGGGTGTCCTGGTCCGGCCGCTTGCCCTGCTCGGGCCCGGCCGGTTGGTGACCACCGCCCGGACCGTTCTCGGCTACCCGGGCGGCTCGTGCGAGCAGCTCGGCCTTGGCGTCGTCCAGCTTGGTCTGCATGTCCTCTGGCTCCTGTCGCGCGCCGTTGCGTGACGTAGGTGAAAGGTGCGGCGCAACGCCACAGCACGGGGTGTCCGGTCTGGGTCGACGTTATGCCGCGATGAGAGGTGCCCGAGCCACAATCGACGAAATTCAACAGAATTCAACAATGGGGTCGGTACACGGGGACCAGCGATCGCCCGGCTGCGTTCGCGCGCCGGGCGACGGCCGGGGGCTTCGCTGCCCCCAGGGCGTATCGCACTGATCACGGCTCCAGGCTATCCCCCCGCACCCGGTCACCGTCATGGGCCTTATGTGTACAAAAGCAGGGTCGGAAGTTTGACACTCTGCACAGCGACAAGGAAGGAACGGGGCGGGCGGGTAGGTACCGGGTCGTCCCCGTCAGCCGCCGGGTCCCGCTCGACGGCTGGACCGGTCCGTCCCAGCTAGTCCGTTCCAGTTCTTTCTCGTCAGCTCCAGTCAGCCCGATCCAGTCAGCCATACCCAGTCAGCCCGACCCAGTCAGCTCGTTCCAGTCACCGCGCGACTCCACACCGGGAGCAGACATGGCAACGAAGGTCCTCATCGTCACCGGCGACGCAGCCGAGTCCCTGGAAGTGCTCTACCCCTACCAGCGGCTGTTGGAGGAGGGCTACGAGGTCCACATCGCCGCCCCCGCCCGCAAGAAGCTGCAGTTCGTCGTGCACGACTTCGAGCCGGGCTTCGACACCTACACCGAGAAGCCGGGCTACACCTGGCCGGCCGACCTCGCCTTCTCCGAGGTCGAGCCGGGTCAGTACGCGGCGCTGGTCATCCCGGGCGGACGCGCGCCGGAGTACCTGCGCAACGACCCGGAGCTGCGCAAGATCCTCAAGTCCTTCTTCGACGCGGACAAGCCGGTCGCCCAGATCTGCCACGGCCCGCTGCTGACGGCCGCCATCGGCAGCCTGGAGGGCCGGCGCGTCACCGCGTACCCCGCGCTCGAACTGGACATGCAGGCCGCGGGCGCCACCTTCCAGGACGTGGCGGCGGTCGTCGACGGCACCGTCGTCTCCTCCCGCGCCTGGCCGGACCACCCGATGTGGATGCGCGAGTTCCTGAAGGTGCTGCGCGCCAAGGGCTGACGCCGGCGGCGGACCGGACCACCGGGCTGGTGCCCGCCGGGCCGTCGGTCGGGCTGACGGGCGCTGACGGGCTGACGGTCAGGCCACCAGGCCGGTGGCCAGGTCGACCGCCTCCGCGAGGGAGTCCACCACCGGTGCGCCCGTCGCCTCCAGATTGGCCCGGCTGTGCGAACCGCCCGTGTACAGCACCGCCATCGCACCCACGTGCGCCGCCGCCACCGCGTCGTCCGCCGCATCACCGATCACCACGGTGCGCTCGACGGAGACGGTGGCGGCGAGCGCCGTGAGGTGGCGCTCCATGGACTCCGCCTTGGACGGGCCCGAGGGCCCCCTGCGCCCGTCGACCCGTATGAAGTGGCTCTCGATGCCGAAGCCCCGCACGGTCGGGACCAGGTCCTCGTGCACGTGCATGCTCAACAGCGACTGGCTGCGGCCGGCGCCCTGCCAATCGCGCAGCAGTTCCTCCACGCCCTGGGTGAGCCCGCACCCCACCCGGTGGTCGAGGTAGGCCCGCTGGAAGACGCCGTCCATCGCCTGCCACTCCGCGTCCGTCGGCAGCCGGCCCAGCATCCGCTCGTAGAACCGCGGTATCGGCACGCGGTACCACTCGCGGTACTGCTCGACCGTGATCGCGTCGAGGCCCACGACCTCCAGCGCGGCGTTCGTCGCGCCGACGACCGCCGTCACGTCGTCCAGCAGCGTGCCGTTCCAGTCCCAGACCAGATGGCTCCCCGAAATCTTCCCCATGTCGAACAACCGTACCTGCCGGGTCCGACAGCGGGCGGGGTCAGCCCACGAGGTTGGGGATCTCCTGCACGCCGTACCAGAGCAGCTCGTGGTCCTCGGCGCCGTCCACGGTGAACTGGGCGTCGTCGTCGCCCTGGTCCGCGGCGCCCAGCGCGTCGGCCGCCGCCGAGACGTCGGCCACGGCGTCGTCGGCGTCCACGTGCACCGCCGCGGCCAGCGACAACGGCACCGCCGCGGCGATCCGCACCTCGCCGAGGGAGGTCGCGTCCAGCGCCCGGTCGGGGTCGGCGGAGGCGTCCTGGTCCCGTACGTCGACCGCGACGACGACCCGGCGGCGGGCCGCGTCCGGAGCGCCCGCGATCATCCGCAGCGAGGCGGCAGCGGCCCGGCTGAGCGCCGCGTACTCCAGCTCCTCGATGTCGTCGGAGACGTACCACTCGCGCAGCCCCGGGGTGACTCCGTACGCCGTCACCGGCCCCGGGCCCAGCTCCCCGGTCTTGTGCGCCTCCGCGAGTCCGGCGAGGGTCAGGGGGACGTAGACACGCATGGCTGGCCGCTTTCGTAGTCGGAGGACGCACCTCAGGATACGTGCGCGGTCCCCCTTCGGACTGCCGCTCCACCAGGGCGGAACCGTCCACTCCGGGCAGCCCGGATACCGGGCCGCATGCCCCCGTCACGCCCCGCGATCACCCTGATAGGTGAATCGGGCGGCTCCCACGACCGCCCCGGCGCCCCGTTGCGACCGGCGCGCGCCGGCCCGTAGAAGGTCACCGAGCGCAGTTACCGCCCGGTATCGACCGCGGTCGAGCCGGGCCCGAGCGGACGGGGGCGATACAGATGGACGAAGTGAGCGGAGCGTACGGAACGTCCGGAACGGCTCCGGGCGGGCCGGCGGACGGAGTCGTGGAGAGAACGGCCGGCGGTGCGTCCGCGCCACCGAGCAGGACGCCGGGTCGGCCGCCCGGGCGGGCCGTCGCCGGGACCCGCCCCGGAGGACGGCGCGACCGACGCGGCCCGGGCCGCAGCACCCCTTCGGGACCGGCCCGTCCCCAACGGCAGGACAAGCCCCACTACTGGTTCGCCGAACGCCTCCTCGCCGTCCTCAGCGGCCAGCGCCCGGTGCACTGGATGCTCGGCCACACCATGGGCGTCGCGTACGAGCAGCTCGTACGGCTCGCCCCGGGCGCCCCGCTGCGCCCCGGCGAGCGCGTGATGCCCGTCGTACGCCACTGCGGGGAGTTCCGCCCCGGGCCCGGTGTGATCGAGGCGTTCGCCCGCATCAACGCGGGCGAACGGGTGCACGCCATGGCCTTCCGACTGGAGCAGGGCCCCGATGACCGCCGCTGGCGCTGCTCCGCGGTCGAGCTGGGCGACGACCGGGCCGCGGCGCCCTAGGACGTGCCGCACCCGGTCAGCACGACGGCGGCCGGGTCGGACTCCCGATGGGGAGTCCGACCCGGCCGCCGTCACGCACCACCCCGCATGCGCGGGGCTGTCGCGCGGTTACTTCTTGCGGCGGCGACCGCCGCCCTTCTGCGCCTTGCGCCGCTCGGCGCGCGTCATCCCGTCACCCGAGACGGACGCGGTGCGGTTCTCGGTGGTCTCGAAGTCGCCCTCGACGACACCGCCCTCGCCGTCCACCGTGGGGGCGGAGAAGTGCAGCCGGTCCGGACGCTGCGGGGCCTCCAGGCCCTTGGCGCGGATCTCGGGGCGCGCCGCCGGGACGGCGTCCTTCTTCTCCAGCGAGGTGCGCTCCGCGTCGTCCTCGACCGGGACCTCCTCGACCTGCTGCTCGACCTGGACCTCCAGGTTGAACAGATAGCCGACGGACTCCTCCTTGATGCCGTCCATCATGGCCGTGAACATGTCGAAGCCCTCGCGCTGGTACTCGACCAGGGGGTCCTTCTGCGCCATCGCGCGCAGACCGATGCCCTCCTGGAGGTAGTCCATCTCGTAGAGGTGCTCGCGCCACTTGCGGTCGAGGACGGAGAGCACCACGCGGCGCTCCAGCTCGCGCATGATCTCGGAGCCGAGCTGCTTCTCCCGCTCCTCGTACTGCTCGTGGATGTCCTCCTTGATGGACTCCGCGATGAAGTCGGCGGTGATCCCGGCGCGGTCGCCCGCGGCCTCCTCCAGCTCCTCGATGTCGGCCTTGACCGGGTAGAGCTGCTTGAACGCGCCCCACAGCCGGTCCAGGTCCCACTCCTCGGCGAAGCCCTCGACCGTCTCCGCCTGGATGTAGGCGTCGATGGTGTCGTTCATGAAGTGCTGGATCTGCTCCTGGAGGTCCTCGCCCTCCAGGACGCGGCGGCGCTCGCCGTAGATGACCTCGCGCTGGCGGTTGAGCACCTCGTCGTACTTGAGGACGTTCTTCCGCGTCTCGAAGTTCTGCTGCTCCACCTGGGACTGGGCGGAGGCGATGGCGCGGGTGACCATCTTGTTCTCGATCGGGACGTCGTCGGGGACGTTCGCCATCGCCATGACGCGCTCGACCATCTGGGCCTTGAACAGCCGCATCAGGTCGTCGCCGAGGGAGAGGTAGAAGCGGGACTCGCCGGGGTCGCCCTGACGGCCGGAACGACCGCGGAGCTGGTTGTCGATGCGGCGGGACTCGTGGCGCTCGGTGCCCAGCACGTACAGTCCGCCGAGGTCCGTGACCTCCTCGAACTCCGCCCGCACGGCCCCTTCGGCCTTCTCCAGCGCGGCGGGCAGCGCCGCCGCCCACTCCTCGACGTGCTCGACCGGGTCGAGGCCGCGCTGGCGCAGCTCCGCCTCGGCGAGGTCGTCCGGATTGCCGCCGAGCTTGATGTCCGTACCGCGGCCGGCCATGTTGGTCGCGACGGTGACGGCGCCCTTGCGGCCGGCCTGGGCGACGATGATCGCCTCCCGGTCGTGCTGCTTGGCGTTCAGCACCTCGTGCTGGACGCCGCGCTTGCTGAGCTGCTGCGACAGGTACTCGGACTTCTCGACGGAGGTCGTGCCGACCAGGATCGGCTGGCCCTTCTCGTGCTTCTCCGCGATGTCGTCGACGACGGCGGCGAACTTGGCGACCTCGGTGCGGTAGATCAGGTCGGACTGGTCCATGCGGACCATCGGCCGGTTCGTCGGGATGGGGACGACGCCGAGCTTGTAGATCTGCTGGAACTCGGCGGCCTCGGTCATCGCCGTACCGGTCATGCCGGAGAGCTTGTCGTAGAGGCGGAAGAAGTTCTGCAGGGTGATCGTGGCGAGGGTCTGGTTCTCGTCCTTGATGTCCACCCCTTCCTTCGCCTCGATCGCCTGGTGCATGCCCTCGTTGTAGCGGCGACCGGCGAGGATGCGGCCGGTGTGCTCGTCGACGATCATGACTTCGCCGTCGATGACGACGTAGTCCTTGTCCTTCTTGAACAGTTCCTTGGCCTTGATGGCGTTGTTCAGGTAGCCGACGAGGGGGGTGTTCACCGACTCGTAGAGGTTGTCGATGCCCAGCCAGTCCTCGACCTTGGCCACGCCCGACTCGTGGATGCCGACGGTGCGCTTCTTCTCGTCGACCTCGTAGTCGCCGGTCTCCTCGATGCCCTTGAGGTGGTTCCCGGCCTCGCCCTTGGTCAGGCGGGTGACGAGCTTGGCGAAGTCGCCGTACCACTTCGTGGCCTGGTCGGCGGGGCCGGAGATGATCAGCGGCGTACGGGCCTCGTCGACGAGGATCGAGTCGACCTCGTCGACGATGGCGAAGTTGTGTCCGCGCTGGACGAGCTCGTCCTTGGACCACGCCATGTTGTCGCGGAGATAGTCGAAGCCGAACTCGTTGTTCGTGCCGTAGGTGATGTCGCAGGCGTACTGCTCGCGGCGCTGCGCGGGCGTCATGTTCGCCAGGATGCAGCCGACGTCCAGGCCCAGGAACTTGTGGACGCGGCCCATCATCTCGGAGTCGCGCTCGGCCAGGTAGTCGTTGACCGTGATCAGGTGGACGCCCTCGCCGGAGAGCGCGTTCAGATAGGCGGGGAGGGTGCCGACGAGGGTCTTGCCCTCACCGGTCTTCATCTCCGCGACGTAACCGAGGTGCAGCGCGGCGCCGCCCATCAGCTGGACGTCGTAGTGGCGCTGGCCGAGGACGCGCTTGGCGGCTTCACGGACGGTGGCGAACGCCTCCGGAAGCAGGTCGTCCAGGGTGTTCTCACCGCTGGCGAACCGCTCCTTGTACTCTTCCGTGAGCGCCCGCAACTCGGCGTCGGAGAGGCTGACGAAGTCCTCTTCGATGGAGTTGACCTGGTCCGCGATGCGGTGCAGTTTGCGCAGGATCTTGCCTTCGCCTGCACGCATGAGCTTGTTGAAGACGGACACTGAGGCTGGTCTCCTTGCCGATTCGGGCCTGGCTGGGTCGTGGGGACTCGGACACGGGCACGGCAGGCGGGCCCCACCGCAACGGCCATCGTAAGCGAGGACCACGCCGGCTCGGGAGGTCCGCACCCGTCCCGGGCGGTCCGCGCTCCCCATGTGAACGCACGGGACGCACGGAAGGTGCCGGTGCGGCACGAAAAGTGCTCGCCTCCGGTAGGGGGCCCGTGAAGAATCCGGTCATGGAGCCCATCACACTCACCACCGAGCGACTGCTGCTGCGCAGCTTCACCGAGGACGACACCGACGAGGTGTACCGGCTCTGCCAGGACGCCGACATCCAGCGGTGGACGACGATCCCCTCCCCCTACGAGCGGCAGCACGCGATCGACTTCGTCGGACAGATGGTGCCGGAGGGCTGGCGCACGGGGACGATGTTCACCTTCGCCGTCGTCCCGGCGGGCGGCGGGCCGATCATGGCCTCCGTGGCGGTCACGCTCCGCACCCTCTCGGGCACGTGGGAGGTGGGCTTCTGGCTCGGGGAGCAGTACCGGGGCCGCGGGATCATGACGGAGGCGGTGGACGCGCTGGCCCGCTGGTCCTTCTCCCGGCTGGCGGCGACGCGCCTGGAGTGGCGGGCCGAGGTCGGCAACGCCGCGTCGCGGGCGGTCGCGGTGCGCGCGGGCTTCACGGTCGAGGGCGAGCTGCGGGCTTCCCTGCTGAACAACGGCAGCCTGCGGGACGCCTGGGTGGGCTCCTTGCTGCCGTCCGACCTGGGGATGCAGAGCGCGTACGCCTATCTCCCGGCCGCCCCGGCGCGGGGGTGAAACCCCCGGGTGGGCTGTCAGTGGCACCCTCTATCGTTCGGAGCATGACGACGCCGCCGCCCCCCGTTGCCGAGTTGTCCGCCGACGAGGCCCGCCGCATAGCCCTGCGCGCCCAGGGCTTCATGGGTGCGCCGGACAGACGCGCCGGCGTGCGGGGCGTCCTGCGTCACCTGGGAGCGGTCCAGTTGGACACGATCTCGGTGCTCGCCCGCTCGCACGAACTCGTGCCGTACGCCCGGCTGGGCGCCGTCGGCCGCACGACGGTCGACAAGGCGTACTGGACCGAGGGCCACAGCTTCGAGTACTGGTCGCACGCCGCGTGCATCCTCCCCGTCGAGGAGTGGCCGCACTTCGGCTTCCGCCGGCGCGCCTACCGCGCCCGCCCGCAGTGGTACCACGACCTGCCGGACGGCGTGTACGACACGGTGATCAAGCAGCTGCGCACCGAGGGCCCGCTGACCGCGACGGAGCTGGGCGGCGCGAAGAACGGCGGGGAGTGGTGGGACTGGTCCGCCTCCAAGGTCGCCGTCGAGCGCGCGTTGATGTACGGCGAGGTGGTCTGCACCGAGCGCCGCGGCTGGAAGCGGGTGTACGACCTTGCGGAGCGCGCGGTCCCGGACGCCCTGCTGGGCGTCGAGCTGGACGACGCGGAGTGCCTGCGCCGGCTCGTCCGCCTCGCCGGCCGGGCCCTGGGGGTCGGCACGCGCGCGGACATCGCGGACTACCACCGGCTGAAGGGCGAGCAGTTCGACGCGGTCGTCGCGGACTCCGGTCTGGTGCCGGTCGCGGTCGAGGGCTGGGCCAAGCCGGCCTGGGCGGACCCGGAGGCGCTGGCCACGGTGCCGCGCGGCCGGCACCGCACGACGCTGCTGTCCCCCTTCGACTCCCTGATCTGGGAGCGGGCCCGCACGGAACGGATCTTCGGCTTCAGCCACCGCCTGGAGGCGTACGTCCCCAAGCCCAAGCGGGTGCACGGATACTTCGCGATGCCGCTGCTGTCGGGCGGCCGGCTGCTCGGCCGGGTCGACCCGGCGCGCGAGGGCCGGACGCTGGTGGCCAAGCAGGTCTCCCTGGAGTCCGCCAAGGCCGTCGCGCCCATGGCCCGGGCGCTGCGGGAGGCGGCGGAGTGGGTCGGCTGCGACGCCGTACGGGTCGAGCGCGTCGACCGCCCCGAGTGGACCACTCCCCTCGTCGCCGCCCTGTCCTGACCCCGCCCCGCCCGTGCGACGGGCGTCCGACTCGCGGTCGGACGCCCGGACGGCGCTTCTAGCGGATCTCCAGGATCTTCTCCCGCATCGCGTAGACCACGGCCTCCATCCTGGAGTGCAGCTGGAGCTTCTCCAGGATGTTGCGGACGTGGTTCTTCACGGTGTTCTCGGAGATGAACAGCTCTTTGGCGATGTCGCGGTTGTTCATGCCCGTGGCGACCAGCTTGAGCACTTCCAGCTCCCGGTCGGTGAGCCGGGGCGCCGGCACGAGCCGGCGCTCGTCCGTGCGCTGGATCATCGACTTGAACTCGGTGAGCAGCTTGGACGCCATGGACGGACTGATCTGCGACTGCCCGTCGGCCACCGCCCGGATCGCGGTGGCGACCTCGTCCGTGGAGATCTCCTTGAGGAGGTACCCGGTGGCCCCCGCCTTGATCGCGTCGTAGAGATCGGCCTCCTCGTCGCTGATCGTCAGCATGATGATCTTCGCGCTGGGGGCCACCTCCTTGATCGAGGTGCACGCCTCGATGCCACCGCGCCGCGGCATCCGCACGTCCATCAACACGATGTCGGGCAGCAGGTCCGCGGCCTTGTCGACGGCCTCCGCGCCGTCCCCGGCCTCGCCGACGACCTGAATGTCCTCCTCTTGCGCGAGGACGATCTCCAGCCCTCTCCGGAAGAGGGCGTGGTCATCCACCACGAGGACTCGGATCGGCTCGGCTCGGTGGCCGCTTGCGGCGACCTCGACGGCCGTGTCCCGGGCACCGGCCGTTTGGTGGTGCACCGGTCCGAAGCTGTCCGGCATCGTTCCTCCCCCTGAGATCAGGGCCTGACGGTCATGTTCCATCAGCCAACGCCGTTGTGCGACACACCGGTTGGCCGTGACGCCATGCTTTCATGCCTGACCGTCACTGCGGTGATCCTGTGGGCGCACGGTGGTGCCCCCGAGGGCGCACGGGGCGCTCCCGGGGGCATCGTCACCGGGTCACCCGTCGTGAACGGTGCCGGTGTCAGCCGCCGAGCGCTCCTCCGGCGCCGCCGGCCGGGGAACCGGCCAGGGGGTCCGTCTCCAGGTGGATGACACCGTAGTCATAGGCGTGTCGCCGGTAGACGACACTGGGCTGCTTCGTCTCGGAGTCGACGAAGAGATAGAAGTCGTGTCCGACCAGCTCCATTTCGTAGAGCGCCTGGTCGAGGGTCATCGGGGCCGCGGTGTGCACCTTCTCGCGGACGACGAGCGGCCCTTCGCCCTGTACTTCGAGCGAACCGATCTTGGTGGTGGGAATGGATTCCGATGTGTGTGCGACGGGCTGCCCGTTCGCGTTCAGCTCGGCGACGTTGGGGACGACGTCGGGCACTTCCGCCGCCGACAGTCGGCCGTTGCCACGGCGGTCGCTCCGCTTGTCGTGCTGCTTGCGCAGCCGGGCCTCCAGCTTGCCCGTGGCGAGATCAAGCGCTGCGTAGGGGTCGCTGGCCGATGCCTCGGCCCGGATCACCGGGCCGCGGGAGCGGAGCGTGATCTCCACTCGGTCCGAACGGTCGGCCTGCCGCGGATTGTGCTCCTTGGACACCTCGACGTCCAGGCTGATCACCTTGGCGTCGAGCTTCTGGATCTTGTCCAGCTTCAGCTTGTCGGCCACGTGCTTGCGGAACCGCTCCGGCACCTCGGTCTTGCGGCCCTTGACGACGATGTCCACGCAGAACTCCGTTCCCGGATTGCTCCGCTGTCACAGCGGACGCGGAGCGTCTCCCTCTTGCACCAGACCCCGGTGGTGAACCGGAGCCTCGGACTAGGCGACTTTCACCTCCTCCTCCCCAGTCGACAAGATCCCCACCCCACCAACTTTCGAGGATTTCGCAGCCCCGAATCCCCGCCCACGAGGGACGGCAGTGCATTCGGTGAGGTACGGGACCTCATTCCGCACTCCACACCACCGAACATAGCCCCATCCAGCGGGTGTCGGCACCCGCTACCAGCGCGTACGTCCGTTTGGGCGGACACGGACCGTTTCACCTGTCACCCAGACCAACGTTTGTGCGTGATCTTTAAGTTCCGCTTTCCCAGAATCTCTTCAGTTCACTCCAATCACTTCTGATTCAACAGCTTCCGCGCCTTGCGTTGGGTGCTTCGTACAACACTTCCCGCGCTTTCCTTCGTTGCCCGTCCGTTATCGCACGGGCAGCGCGCTGGCGGGGGCCGCCACCACCGCGGCGCTGAGCGGGGCCGGCCAGGCACCCGCCTCCTCACACGCTTCCCCCAGCGCCCTGGCCGCCTCCGCCAAGGACGCGCCCGTCGTCATCAGGTCGTCCACCAGCACCACCCTGCCGCCCGCCAGGAGCCGTCCTGTCCCACTCACGGCCCGCAGTGCCCCGGAGAGGTTCTCCGCCCTCTCCCGGGCGGTGAGGCCCGCCTGGTCGGCCACGGGACGGAGCTGTCGCAGCACCGGCAGGGCGCGCGCCTGCCAGCCCGTACGCCGCAACTCACCCGCCGCCGCCCGGGCGATCCGCCGCATCGCGTCGTGCCCGCGGGCCCGCACCGCACGCCGCGCCGACGGCACCGGCACGAGCAGCAGCGACGCCCCCTGCCGCTCGTCACCGACGTCGAGCACCGCGCGCCTGAGCCCCGCCTCACGGAGCATCCGGTCGTCGAACGCAGGGCCGTCCCGCACCCCGCCACGGCGCGCCTCGTCATGGCCCGTCCCGTCTTGGCACACCCCGCCATCCACCACCGCCGCCCGCACGGCCCCCGCGAGCGCGACGCCCAAGGGCCGGGCCAGCCCCAGCACGCCCCGCTCCTTGTGGGCCAGGAGCACCGCGCGCACCGCGTCGACGTACGCGGCTGCCGCGTGCACCACCGGCAGCCCGACGGGCTCGGGATCCGGTGTCGCCAGGCGCGCAGCGGAGCCGTACATCTCATGCGCGCACTCTTCGCACAGTGGCGTGCGCGGGACACCGCAGCCACCGCATGCGGCCGGCAGCACCAGGCCGGAGATCTCCTGCCACCACCCCCGCATGCACTCCACTGTGCCCGGCGCCGCAAGAACCCGCCACCCCTGTGGATAACTCCCGCAGCACCTCATCTGAACTGCGGTTTCCTCGATCTACCGAAGGCGACCAGTCGAAGGCCGTCAAAGGCCGTCCGTCGAAGGCGCTCGATCGAAAGTGGTCAATCGGGGGCGATCGATCGGGGGCGGTCAGCCGGGGTAGATCGGGAACGAGCCCGTCGTGTCCACCGTCTGCCAGTTCCCGCCGGGCGGCAGCCGCACGATGCCGTCGTCCTGCGAGTACGCCACCAGGGGGCGGCCTTCGATGTCGGACGCGGTCACCGACTTCACCGAGTTCAGTCCGGGCAGCACGCTCCCCGCGGGCGTCGAGCCGTCCGTCTGGATGTACCGCACCTGCGGCACGCCGCCGGCCTCCCTGCCGACCAGGACGAGACGGCTGGCCCCGGCCCAGGAGACGGCCGTGACGGTCTCCATCTGCGGTGCCGCGGCCCGTAGCTGGGCCACCGAGACCGCCGCGCCGTCCCCCGTCCCCGACCGCTCCACGCGCCCGATCTGCAACGTCGTCTTGCCGTCCTTCTCCAACAGCAGCGCGATCCGCGCCCCGTCCGCCGAGACCTTCAGCGAACTGATCCGCGCCCCGTCCAGCCCCGGCACGATCGGGACCTCCTGGGGCGCTCCGCTGCCGGACGGCAGCCGCAGCAGCTTCGCCCCTTCCGGGTTGCGGTCGGCCACCCACAGATCGCCGAGCCCGTCCCAGCTCGGGGCCGTCAGCCGGTCGTTCGCGGTCTTGCCGCTGCTGGTCACGACGGGAGGCTTGGGATCGCTCGGGGCCGTGATCGGCGCCACGTACAACTTCGTCCCGTCCTGCGACACCACGGCTGCGGTGCGCTCGTTCTCCCGGGAGACCGCCGCCAGCCCCACCGGCACGTGCCCCTGGCCGAACGGCCCCTGGACCGGCTCCGGCACGCTGCCGTCACTCCCGCTGCCGTTCAACACCGCCAACTGACGCTTGTCGTTGACGAAGTACTGGCGCACCTCGCGCCCCGCCGCCCCGCTGTCGGGCGCGTAATGCTTCTCCTGCCCCTTGAGGAACGTGCACAGCTGCGAGCCGTCCGCCCGCTGCAACTCCACCTGTTCCACGTTGGCCGACGACAGGTCCTTCAGCGTGAACATGATCTGTACGGCCATCTTGGTGCACTGCGAGCGACCCGTGTTCGCCGCCTTCTCGTTGAGCGGCACCTTCAGCACGTCACGGTCGTCGATCGTCAGCGAGGTGACGCCCTTCTTCAGGGCCGTACCGCTCGGGAAGGGCGACTCCACCACCGGCTTCAACCAGTTCGTCGGCCCGTCCAGGAGCGCCTTGACCGCCTGCGTCACCGGGTCCATGCCCGTGACCGGATCCACCCGCTGCCGGATGAAGACGGGGTCGGCGACGACCTTCGCCCGGCCGCTGGCGAAGTAGTACTTGTTCACGGATCGGTAGTTGCGCTGGAAGTCGGAGAGGCCCAGCACCAGGCCGTCCGGCAGCGAATCGATCCGCCACTCCCCGTCGCCGTTCTGCTTCGAGACGTGGATGTTCCAGCTGTGCTCGGTGGGGGTTTCGGCCTCGTACTCCAGCTGTGAGTTGACCGTCGCCATGCGCATGCCGACGAGCGGAAACGTATACCCCTGGCTCTCCTGACTGTCCCGCCGCGGTGCGTCCCGCGTGGTCGGCGCCGCCGTCAGCACCGTCGTCCCGTCCTCTGGCCGCCACTTGCTCGCGGCCTTCTGCGAGAGATACGTACGAGCGGTGCCGAAGTGGGCGTCATCGCTGGTCATCGCCTCAAGGAAGCCATTGATGATCTCCCTCGGCTCGGCGCCGTTGCGGGGCGGCACGGGATACACCCGCACCTGTGCGTCCGCCCGCGGTGACGCCTTGACGGCGTGGATGTCCCCGCTGTCGGGCATCGACGCGCACCCGGCCAGCAAGACCCCGCTCCCGCCGAGAGCCGCGCCCAGGCGCAGCCGCATCCGGCGGCCCCCACGAGATTCAGCGCCCACGCGTCGTGTCCTCCCGGTCCGAGTCCAAAGACGAGTCCAAAGACGAGTCCGAATGCACGTCCTGCCCGTCCGAGTGCACGTCCGCATTCGAGTCCCGCGACGGGCCGGCAGCGGATCCGGACGTACGGTCCGCGGGCCGGTCCGGCGACACCTGCGCTGCTGGAACGTCCCCGGTCGGGCGGGCCACCACCCGCGCGCCGTTCCCCGGCAGCGCCGTCGGGTCGACCCCGGGCGGAGCGGCCGGCGGCGGCACCGGGAGCGCCGAACGGGCGCCCGACGCGTGCTGCACCGGTACGGACGTCAGCCGGTGCCCCTGGGCGACGCCGTGCGCACGGGTCTGCGCCCGGGGCCGCTCCTGGATCTTGGTCTTGCCGCTGCCGTCCCCCTCCGACGCGGCGCGTTCCCGGCTCTGCCGCGAGTCCTCCGGCTCCAGGGGTATCGGGGAGCCCCGCAACGGTTCGTCCGCCGTACGCGGCAGGGTGAGCCGGAACTGCGAGCCGCCGCCCGGCTCCCCCCACGCCTGGAGCCAGCCGCCGTGCAGCCGGGCGTCCTCCACGGCGATCGACAGCCCGAGCCCGGTGCCGCCCGTGGTGCGCGCCCGCGCCGGGTCGGCCCGCCAGAAGCGGTTGAACACCCGGGTCGCCTCGCCCGGCTTCAGCCCCACGCCGTAGTCCCGTACGGCCACGGCCACCGCCCCGCCCGCAGCCGCCAGCCGGACCACGACGTCCCGGCCCTCGCCGTGCTCCACGGCGTTGACGACCAGGTTCCGCAGGACCCGCTCGACGCGCCGGGGGTCCGCCTCGGCGACGACGGGCTGGTCGTCGCCGAGCACGCGTATCCGGGTGCCCTTGCGCTCGGCCAGCGGCTCGGCACCGCCGATCACCCGCCGCACCACCTCGCGCAGGTCTATCGGCTCGGCGTCCAGCGCCGCCGCCCCGGCGTCGAAACGGCTGATCTCCAGCAGGTCGGACAGCAGCGACTCGAAACGGTCGAGCTGGTCGCCCAGCAACTCCGCCGAGCGCGCCGTCACCGGATCGAAGTCACTGCGCGCCTCGTGGATGACGTCGGCCGCCATGCGCACGGTCGTCAGCGGAGTGCGCAGCTCGTGGGAGACGTCGGAGACGAAGCGCCGCTGCATCCGTGACAGCTCCTCCAACTGCTGGATCTTCAGCTGGAGGTTCTGCGCCATCTTGTTGAACGCTTCACCGAGGCGGGCGATGTCGTCCTCGCCGGTGACCTTCATGCGCTCCTGGAGCCGGCCCGCGGACAGCCGCTCGGCGATCCCGGCGGCCATCCGCACGGGCGTGACGATCTGCCGTACGACGAGCCAGGCGATCGCCCCGAGCAGCACGACGAGGAACAGCCCAGCGGTCGCCAGCGTCCCCCTGACGAGGTTGAGCGACTGCTCCTCCTGCGCCAGCGGGAAGACGTAGTACAGCTCGTACGGCTGGTCCTCCGCGTCGTTGAGCTGCGTGCCCACGGCCAGCCCCGGCTCGGCCGGTGACTCTCCGTTGTTGTACTCGATCCTGATGTACGTCTCGTAGCTCTTGCTGCCCTTGCGGACGTCCTGGCGCAGCCGGTCCGGGATGGACGCGGGGTCCATGTCGCCGGACGTACGGGCCGCGCGGGCGCCCATGGACTCCGAGTCCACGCTGAGCGCCACCACGTGGAAGGCGCCCTGGCCGCCGCTCGCGAGCCGCTGCACCAGGTCGGTGCGCCATGAACCGGTGGCGGCCGAACTGTCCTGACCCGCGCCACCCGGCCCGCCGGGCGCCGTCGGCGTGTCAGCGGCCTCCCGGGCCACGGCGAACCCGCCGGCGGCCTGGCTGCGCGCCGACTCCCGCTTGGCGTCGAGCAGGCCGTTGCGCACCTGCCCGATGACGACGAACCCCAGCAGCACCACGACGCCCACGGACATCAGCAGCGTCATCACGACGATCCGCAGCTGGATGTTGCGCCGCCACAGCCGAATCGCGGGCAGCAGCGGACGCCGCACCCAGCGCAGGAGGATGCGCAGCATCAGCCTGCTGGGCTCGCCGTCCTGCCCCGCGCGCCGACCGCGCAGCAACCGACCGAGCCACAGCGGCCCGGCCGTCCCCCGCTGCTGTCCGGCAGCAGCCCGCCCCTTCACGGCCCCCGACTCACCGGGCTGCGGAGCAGCACTGCCGCCGGGCACGTCAGCTCGGTCCCGCCTTGTAACCGACACCACGGACGGTCACCACGATCTCCGGGCGCTCCGGGTCCTTCTCGACCTTGGAACGCAGCCGCTGGACGTGCACGTTCACCAGCCGGGTGTCCGCGGCGTGCCGGTACCCCCACACCTGCTCCAGCAGCACCTCACGGGTGAACACCTGCCACGGCTTGCGCGCCAGCGCCACCAGCAGGTCGAACTCCAACGGAGTGAGCGCGATCGACTGCCCGCCCCGCTTCACCGAATGCCCGGCGACGTCGATGATCAGGTCACCGATGGTCAGCTGCTCCGGCGCGGGCTCCTCGGACCGCCGCAGCCGCGCCCTGATGCGCGCCACGAGCTCCTTGGGCTTGAACGGCTTGATGATGTAGTCGTCGGCCCCGGACTCCAGGCCCACCACGACGTCCACCGTGTCGCTCTTCGCCGTGAGCATCACGATCGGCACCCCGGACTCGGCCCGGATCAACCGACACACCTCGATGCCGTCCCGCCCGGGCAGCATCAGGTCGAGCAGCACCAGGTCCGGTTTGGCCTCCCGGAAAGCGGCGAGCGCCTTGTCGCCGTCCGCCACGAACGACGGCTCGAAACCTTCTCCACGCAGCACAATGCCGAGCATCTCGGCCAGTGCGGTGTCGTCGTCGACGACAAGGACTCGTCCCTTCATAACCGACATCATCCCATTAGCTCACGACCAACAATGGACCCGGTGAGATAGCTCACGGACCAGCGACGATAGCCGTACTGGGCTGTCCGTGTCCGCCCGTGTCCGTCGCTGTTGATGTCAGTAACGGATGTCAGCTCCCCCTCCATCCCCTCCTCTCCGCCTCTCCTCCTACTCACACCATCTCGCCGTTCGTCGGTCCTTGGCCTGGGCCGGCCGGTTGTGGGCTGCGGCGTCAGGGTGGTGGAGCGGCTTTGGCCGGTGTCCTGCCCGGTCTGGGGCCGTGCATGATCAGGGGGCCTTACGCTGGCCAGCGAAATCGGGCAGCCCCTGGCCTGCCCGCTGATGTGCCCGATTGGCCCCCTGATCTTGTACGGCGAGGGACCCTGATCGGGGAGGTGGGTAAAGCCGTGGAACCGCCCGTTCCCAGATCCGGCCTGGATTTTCGCCCCTCTCGGGGCGCGGGATGGTCACCGACGCGCAGCCCCGGTGCCGAAGGCAAGGAGGGGCGGAAGCGGCGGGGGCCGATCCCGGCGCCGCCGCGCTGTGCGCGGCACCTCTGACCTTGGTCAGACTGCTTCGCAGTTCAGGAGGCCGGAAACGTCGACGCTCGCGCGTCAAAGTGTGCTGCTGGCTGTCGCCCTGGCCCGTTCGGTAGCTCCCCCGCCTACAGATCGTGGGAGAGCTCCCAGGGGGCCAATCGAGCACATCAGCAGACAGTGCTGGGGGCGCCTGGGGCGCAGGGGTCGTGGGTGACGGTCGCATCGATCGGTGAAGGCTGCTCGCTGTCCGGACGACCGGCTGGACAGCGAGCGCAGCGAGCCTTGATGAGGTAGAGAAACCCGTAACAACGCCAGGCCGTCATGCGTCCCAGTCGTACTCCAGGACGTACGAGGCTGAGTCCAAGGTCATCTCGTTGACCTCCACAGCGCGCTTCCCGTCGGCGAACGCCGTGCGGCAGACCGCCACCACAGGTGTCCCCGTGGCCAGGCTCAATCGCTCCACTTCCTCACCGGACGGCATCCGGCAGCGGAGTTCCTCACGGTAGTGGACGGGCCCAAAGCCCAGTTCCTTCAGGCGCGCGTAGATGCCTCCCGGCCCCGTATCCACCTGGGTGATTGCGCTTCCGGCCACGACATCAGAAGGAAGGAAGCTGGTCGCCAGCATCACCGGCTTACCGTCCAGGACATAGCGGCGCCGGCGCACGCAGACAGCCTCCCCCGACGCGATGCCGAGGGCCTGAGCGATCCTGTCGGGTGCGGGCTCCTCAACCACGGAAACCTGATCCACCGACAGTGGACGGTCCTCGATCTCCTCGGCCCAGATGGAACGACCGGAACCCCACTGCTCAGCAGACAGACGCTGGATGCCCCGGCGCCGGATCGGCCGAAACGACCGGACGAACACTCCAGCGCCCTTGCGCGACTCGGCCAGCCCCTCGTTCTGGAGCACCCCGAGAGCCTGCCGCGCGGTCATCCGGGCCACTTCGTACGTGGCCATGAGGTCGTTTTCGCCGGGAAGGCGCGCCCCTGGCCCGTACTGACCAGCCTGAATGGCATCCCGCAGCTCATCTGCGATGCGTTGGTACTTCGCCCGCCGCTGGGCGCCTTGGGTGGCCATGAACTCTCTCCTTCGCCTCTCTAGACAGCCTAGAGCCTTCGTTCGTCCATGAACGGAAACCGTTCGCCCCTGAAAGAACGATCCGCCTCACATCCTCAGCACCCAGAGCGAAGCATCTCTAGAGAGCTAGTTGACATCTCTAGACAGGTTCGCTTCACTGAGGATGTCTAGAGAGGTTGCCGATTGGCGGTGACTTCCTGAACAGGGAGAGGTTGCTATGCCGTCGTTCAAGGTGGACACGTCGACCGCTGTGGTGTTCGTGGCTACGGCGCCTGTGCCGAAGCTGATCAGCAAGCAGACCGCTGAGCGGGCCGTGGACCGGGAGACCGGGGCGGGCCTGTCGACGGTGGGTCTCCTCGTCTCGGATGAGGGGGAGGGGAACCTGTACCAGGTGACCGTGCCGGAGACGGGTCTCCCGAAGGGTCTGGCGCCGGGGATGCCGGTGACGGTGGTCGGGCTGCGGGCCAGGGACTGGGAGAACACGTTTAACGGCCAGGCCCGGCACGGGATCTCGTTCCGCGCGGTCGCGATTGCTCTGGTGGGCTGAGATGGTGACGAGTCTGCCGCTGTGGGTGGAGGGGTCCTGCGCGTTAGCGGGCACGGGTGGCCTCTACTACGCGAAGCACCACGCTCCCCGGGTGTACTGGTCGTTGGTCGGGTTTCCGGTGACCTGGTACCGGTTCACCTACTCGTACGCCTCGACCATGGAGGTGTGCGGGCTGACGGTGCAGCCGACGCGGTTGCGGGCCTTCATGACCCGCACGGTTGCGCGTCGCGAGGTGCGCCCGGTGGCGCCGAAGATTCGCAAGGTTCGGGGGACGTCGACCGGTCTGCGGGTCACGCTGCGGCTGCCGGCCGGCTTGGCGCCCGCCGACATCATCACCGCGTCGGAACGGCTGCGGCACGCGTGGGGTGTCCGGTCGGTGACCGTGGTGGAGTCGAAGCCTGGGTTCGTGGAACTGCGGATGACCGGGTACGACGTCCTGCGCCGGGTGCGCCTGCCTCGGTCGGCCCGTCCTCGTGATCTGGTGGTTCCGGTCGCGATGCGGGAGGACGGCACGGCCTTCGTCCGTGACTACCGGGCCGTGCCGCACGCCCTGACCCTGGGGGCGAACCAGTCGGGCAAGTCGATGTATCAGCGGAACCTGATCAAGGGCTTGGCGTCGCTGCGGGTCGCGTTGGTGGGGATCGACTGCAAGCGCGGTGTGGAGCAGTCCCGTTACGCGTCCCGTCTTTCGGCGTTCGCGACCACGCCTGATGAGGCGTCTGGGCTCCTGGACGCCCTGGTCGGTGAGATGGAATCCCGCTTCGACCTGCTGAAGGAACATCAGGCGGGGGACGTGTGGGAACTGCCGGGCAAGGTTCGGCCCGTTCCGATCGTGGTCCTGGTGGACGAGATCGCGGAACTGTTCCTCATCGCCACGAAGAAGGATGAAGAGCGTCGGGATCGGATGGTCACGCAGTTGATCCGGCTGTCTCAGATGTCGCGTGCGATCGGGATCTTTCTGGAGATCTGCGGCCAACGCTTCGGCTCCGACCTCGGAAAGGGTGCGACGACGCTCCGTGCCCAGCTCACCGGGCGTGTGGTCCACCGGGTCAACGACAAGCAGACCGCTGACATGGGCCTCGGCGACATCGCGCCGGACGCGGTAGCAGCCGTGACCACGATCCCGTCGGACCGCCCCGGAACTGCGGTGGCCGGTGACACGTCCGGGGGCTGGTCCCGCATCCGCACCCCCGAGATCACGGCAGAAGAAACCGCCGCCGCCTGCGCCCGGTTCGCAGATCTCACCCCGCGTATCCCGTCGCTGGCCGCGTTCCGGCCCGCGCTGACCACCACGCCCGTGGCTGTGGACCCGGTGGTCAAGCCCCGCCCGATCACCGACTGAACCAGCGCTCTTCAAACCGGTTGGCGTGACCTCCTTCGCGCCAGGTCCCTACCCCGCCCATGCCCAAAGCCTGAAGGGAGAACCACCATGCCCCGCAAGACCACCACGCCCAAGCCCCCGAAGTGCCCCGCCTGCAAGGGAACCGGGACCGTCGCGGTCGCCGTTCGCGTGGGGCGCCGGCGCCGCGTGGTCGGCCAGCAGGACGGAATGTGCCTCGGCTGCCTCGGCTCCGGCACCACCTGACCACACGTCACCCCTGCCCGGCCGTGCTGGTCGGGCCTGATCCCCCCTTGGAAGGGAGGAGACATGTCCCGCATCCGCGTCGATGCCGTGTTGGTTCAGGCGGTGATCGCTGGTGCGCTGTCCTTCGCCCACCTGCACGACCTTGCCGAAGCGGCAGGGCAGTCCGGGTGGAAAGCCTGGCTCTACCCGATCAGCGTGGACCTGCTGCTGGTCGCCGCGTGGCGCCGGCTCCGGTCCGGACACGGCGGTAAGGCGTCGGGTTGGTCCTGGTTCCTCATCGCCCTGGCCGCGTCCCTCGGGGCCAACATCGCGACGGCTGGTCTTCTCGACCTCGCCTCGCCGCCCGCGTGGCTGCGGGTCCTGGTCGCCGGCTGGCCCGCAATCGCGTTCCTCGGCGGAACCCTCCTCGTCCACACCCCGCCCACCAACACCCCCGAGCCTGCCCCGGCTTCGGCCAGCGAACCGCCCGTCGAGCACGAGCCTGCTCCTGCTCCTGCTCCTGCTCCTGCTCCTGCGGTGGTCGAGGAGTCACCGGTTCTGCCTGCGCCGGCTGCTGAGCCTGCCGCACTACCAGCCCCGGAACCCGCCCCCGTCGCTGCACCGGTCGTGCCGGTGGCGTTGGTCGAGCACGCTCGAAAGCTCGACGCAGCCCACCACGACGCGACCGGAAGCCACCTCGACGCCGACACCCTGCGCGCCCGCCTCGGCGGCATTCCCGCCCCCATGGCCTCAGCCATCCACGCACAACTCGCCTGATCAAGAAGGGAAACAGTCATGTCCTTACGCTCTCGCCTCACCCGCGAGGACTACCTGACCGCCGCCCAGGAGGAGCGGAGCACCGGTAACCCGGGGCTCGCGTCCCTGCTGGCCGAGGAAGCCGAGTGCCGCGCCAACACCCCCGCCGAAAACGCCCGCATCGCCTGGGACTTCCCCGGTGGCGAGCGTCGGGAGAGCTGACCCATGGCCCGCCCGAACCGCTTCTACGACCTGATCCAGATCGGCCCGGTGCAGGTCGGCACGTTCCACAACGGACGCGGCCAGACCAAGCACACCGCCGCCTGCACCGCCCCCGGCTGCGGCTTCTCGACCGAACACCGTGACCGGTCCGCCGCCGAACTCGCCGCCCGTACCCACCGCTGCACGGTCTGAGAAGGAGGTGCTTCCCTTGCGTGGACCTGAGGACCAGTACGCGGCCGGACACATCCCCGCCGACCTGCTGCGCCAACTCCCGCCCGGTACCGACCCCCGCCACGTCGTGATCGTCCGGACCGCGCCCCGCTCCTACACCGGCCCCATCCTGCTGACCATCACCCTCGCGAGCGGTGCCGCGCTCATCGTCCTGATGATCGCGGTCACCCTCCACGTGGCCTCGGTCGCCGCTGTCGCCGTGCTCTCCGCGACCGGTGGGATCGGCCTCACGCTCAAGCGCTCCAAGCCCAGCAAGTAGGCCCCCGGGGCGGCTTCTACCGCCAAGTTTCCGCCGCCCCGGGCGCTCGTCCACTTCCTGATCCATCGGACCCGAAAGGGAACTCTCATCATGTCCCAGCACACCCCTGCCCCGGTGCGTGTCTGCTCGAACTGCGACGGCTTCCCCGTCGTCACCATCACCACGGGCAACCGCCGCCACGACGGCACCCGCGCCACCCTCCAGGCCACCTGCCCCACCTGCAACGGCACCGGCGCCACCCCGGCACCCCGCCAGGCGGTGGCCCGTGTCTGACCTCACCCCCACCCCCGAGCGCCCCGGCCTCCATATCGCCGCCCCGACCCGCACCACACCCGCCCGAGGGTCCGCCGTGTGCCACTGCGGCGCCTCCGCCAAGGCGACCGGTGACAGCCAGGTGAAGGCCCTTGTCGACGGCTGGACTGCGAACCACGGACCCACCCATGGGGGTGCGACTCAGTGACCGCTACCGCCTCCTTGGCGGGCCTGGACCCGGTCATCCTCGCCGACGCGCTGAGGGTGACCGGGTCCCCCGGCTACGACCGCTGGCAAGACCAAATCCGACGGACCGGGGGCTGCTCCGACCCGATCCGCCTCACCGGCGCCACCAAGATGATCGACCGCGCCACGAGAACCGTGTTGCACGCGTACTCGACCGACCATGAGCCTGGCGGCACCCTCCGCATCGCCTGCGGCAACCGCCGTGCCTCCCGCTGCCCCGCCTGCGCCTGGACCTACGCCGGCGACACCTACCACCTCATCCGCGCCGGCCTCACCGGCGACACGGCCAAAGGCACCCCCGAAACGGTGCGCGATCACCCCCGCGTCTTCGCCACCCTCACCGCCCCCTCCTTCGGCCCCGTCCACAACCGCCTCAGCAACCGCTCCTGCCGCTGCGGCACCCACCACACCGAAGACGCCCCCGAACTCGGCACCCCGCTCAACCCCGAGTCCTACGACTACGAAGGTGCGGTGCTGTGGAACAACTACGCCCCTGACCTGTGGCGACTGTTCACGATCTACCTGCGCCGCCAGATCGCCCGCCTGGCCGGACTCACCCAGAAGGACGCCCACGCACAGTGCCGCGTCTCCTTCGGCAAGGTCGCTGAGTATCAAAAGCGCGGGGCCGTGCACTTCCACGCGGTCATTCGCTTCGACGGGCCCGACGGACCCGACACCCCGCCCCCGCACTGGGCCAGCGTCGACCTGCTCACCGACGCGATCCACGCCGCCGCCGCCCGCGTCGCAGTCGACGTACCCGCACCCGGGGACCAGCCGGCCCGCACCCTCACCTGGGGCAAGCAGCTCGACGTCCAACCCATCGGCGCCTTCGGCCACGGCGAGGAAATCACTGAACAAGCCGTCGCCTCCTACGTCGCCAAGTACGCCACCAAGGCCGCAGAGACCACGGGCACCGTTGACCGCCGCATCGGCAACAAGGAAGCCCTCCTGCTCCTCGACGTCCCCGACCACCCGGCCCGCCTCATCGAAGCATGCCTAGACCTGCACCCGGCCTACCCGGGCCGCAAGCTCCGCGACTGGGCTCACATGCTCGGCTTCCGCGGCCACTTCTCCACCAAGTCCCGCAGCTACTCCACCACCCTCGGCGCCCTGCGCCAGGTCCGCGCCGACTACCGCGCCGCCCAACAACGCGCATCCCTCGGCCTACCCGACCCCGACGACCACCCCGAAGCAACCACCCTCGTCATCGCCCACTGGGCCTACGCAGGACACGGCCACACCCCCGGCGAATCCTGGCTCGCCGCCACCATCCACAAGGACCTCCAGGAACAGCGCGAAACCGCCCGCCAAGAACTCCCCGCCCTACTCGACCTGGAAGGAGCCGCAGCATGACGACCGCCGCCCCCGACCTGCTGACCGTGCCGGACGTCATGGCCCGGCTCAAGCTCGGTCGAAGCAAGGTCTACGACCTGATCCGCACCCGCCGCCTCATCTCCATCAAGATCGACGGTTGCCGACGGATCCCCAGCGATGCCGTTCACGACTTCATCGCCGGCCAACTCGGGGAGGTGGCCTGATGGCGAAGCGACGGCCCAACGGTGGCGGCACGGTCACCAAGCGGAAGGACGGCCGGTATCAGGCTGCCGTGTACGTCCCTCAGCCGGACGGGACCACCAAGCGGAAGTTCGTGTACGGCAAGGACTACGACGAGTGCGACCGGAAGCGGCGCGAACTGCTCGACCGGGCCAGCAAGGGCATTCCCACGCCGACGCGTGACATGACCTTGGGGCAGTGGTTTGACTACTGGTTGGAGTGCATCGTCAAGCCCGACCTGTCGGCGGGTAGCTACCGGACCTACGAGCAGACGGTTCGCAACCACCTGCGTCCTCGGCTGGGATCGAAGGTCATGGTGAAGCTGGGCGTCAAAGAGCTGCGCGGGGCCATGACGCGCCTTGCGAAGGAGAAGACGCCCCAGACCGCCCGGCACGCGCTGCGGGTGCTCTCGGCGGCTCTCACGGCCGCGATGGTCGAGGACATCGGCCTGACGCGGAACGTCGCCAAGCTCGTCCACGTGCGGGCCACCACCAACAGCGGGAAGAGCTGGGATGCCGTCACCGTGCTGCGCTTCCTCGCTGAGGCTCGGCGTTCGACCGTCTACTACCCGGCCTTCCTGCTGCTGTGCCTGCTTGGCCTGCGCCGGGCTGAACTCTGCGGCCTGCGGTGGGAGAACGTCGACTTGGACGCCCGGATTCTCTGGGTCGAGACGCAGCGTCAGCGCACCAGCGCCGGCACGGTCGACGTGGAACTGAAGTCGGACACGTCGAAAGCCCCGTTGCCTCTGCCCGCTCAGTGCATCGCGCCGCTTCGATGGACCCGCATGCGGACAGTGTGGCTGCGTGAGCAGGCTCTCAGCGCCGGTCGGCCGTGGTTCGACGACCCCGAGGGCCACGTCTTCGTGACGCGCACCGGCCAGCCGCTCCAGGTGTCACCGCTCTACGCGACCATGCAGCGCGTCACGGCCAAGGCGGGTCTGAACCGGATGAACCCGAAGGGACTGCGGAAGTCCTGCGGCACGCTCCTGGTGCACCTCCGCGTTCATCCGAGGATCATCAAGGCGGTCCTTCGCCACAGCCGGATCGCGACTACCTTGGACATCTACGCGGAAGCGCTCGACCCCGACGTGATCGAAGCGGTGGGCCAGCTCGACCGCCTGCTACGCCAGCCGGCTCGGCTCCGACGGCTGGATGAGGATTGACCGTCAACGATCACTGTTGATGTCACCCGTGGATGTCACGGCCCCTCGCTCCTGCGATCGCCGCAGGTGGAGGGGCCATTTCCGTCATTCAGTGCGCCAGCATCCCATTAGCTCATCGTTACCTGTCGTGACCTGGCACACAGCTGTGCCACCCCGTCCCCCGTGACCGGCGACAGCGCACCCTCCTCGGTCACGATCGCCGTGACCAGTTCCGGTGGAGTCACATCAAAGGCAGGGTTGTACGCCTGTGTTCCGTGCGGCGCAAGCCGAACGCCGCTGGCCGGGCTTTCCGGGGCCCCGCTCGCCCGTGGCGGATGGATCTCCGTCACCTCGTGCGCGGCCCGCTGCTCGACCTCGATGGACGCCCCGTCCGGAGTGGCGAGGTCGATCGTCGTGGTCGGTGCGACGACGACGAACGGCACCCGGTGGTACTTCGCCAGCACGGCCAGCGGGTAGCTACCCACTTTGTTCGCGACCGCACCGTTGGCGGCGATGCGGTCCGCGCCGATGAGGACAGCATCCACCTCACCGCCCGCGAACAGCGAACCGGCGGCGTTGTCCGTCAGCAAGGTGTACGGCATGCCGGCGCGCGCCGCCTCGTACGCCGTCAGCCGGGCGCCCTGGAGCAGCGGGCGGGTCTCGTCGACCCACAGCCGCTGGAGCCGGTCGGCGCGGTGGGCGGCGAGCGCCACCGCGAGCGCCGTGCCCTCGCCGCCCGACACCAGTGCACCGGTGTTGCAGTGAGTCAGGATCCGGTGCGCGCCGTCGGGCAGCAGTTCGTCGAGCAGGGCCAGGCCGTGGGCGGCCATCCGTGCGCTCGCCTCCGCGTCTTGGTGGTGCAGCTCCCGGGCGGCGGCGAGTGCCGCGCGCGCGGCGGGCTCGGCGCCCCCGCCCCGGGCCGCCCGGTGGGCGGTGGCCGCGAGGCGCACCCCGTACGCCAGGTTCACCGCGGTGGGGCGCGACTGCGCCAGCTGCGCGGCGGCCTCCTCCACGTCGTCGCCGCGGGCCGCGGCGAGCGCCACTCCGTAGGCGCCCGCGATGCCCAGCAAGGGCGCACCCCGTACAGCCAGCGTCTGGATCGCCCGCACCAGCGCGGGGACGTCGGCGCAGGCCAGCAGCACCTCCTCCGCGGGCAGTCTGGTCTGGTCGAGGAGCACCAGTACAGGCCCGTCCACCGGCTCTTCCCAGCGAATGACCGGGAGCTGCTGCGGCTCCGCTCCGGCCCGCTGTCGCGCGTACTGATCAGCCATCCGACCAGTCTGCCCGGTGACGAACGTCCAGAGAAGGCGTGATCGGCACACGGCCGCCCGCCCACGGCTGGGCCGTGCGTGGCACGATGGCTGCCAGCCTGCCGATTCTTTGTGCGGACGGGCACCCCGCAGACGCTGGCTCGCCGAGCCGGCGCCGATACCGACACACGAGGTGGACGACCGTGAACGACACTCCGGGCTGGGCCTCGCCCGGATCTGCTCCTTCCGAAGGACAGGGCCAGGGCGCCCAGGTGCCCCGACCCGCGGAGCCCGTCGACCAGACCGGCCCCGCCTCGAACTGGTCCAGCAAGCAACCGCCCGCCGGCCAGTGGTCCGCACCTCCTCCACCACAGCCCGGCCCCGGCTGGGGCGGGCCGCAACACCACGGCAACTGGGGCGCACCACCCGCGGCAAAGCCCGGTGTCATCCCGCTGCGCCCGCTGAGCGTGGGCGAGATCCTCGACGGCGCGGTCTCCACCCTGCGGACGCACTGGCGCACGGTGCTCGGCATCACGATCACCGTCTCCGTGATCGCCGAGATCGGCAACATCCTCGTCACGCGCTACCTGGTGCCCGAGCCGTTGGAGATCGACTCCGACGCCGACGGCGAGGAGGCCCTGCGCCAGGCCGTCGACTCCCTCCAGTCGACGATGCTGTCCACGGTCCCGATGATGATCATCGCGCTGATCGCGACCCTCTTCACCACGGCGCTGCTGACGATGGTCATCAGCCGCTCGGTGCTCGGCAAGCCCGTGACGATCGCCGAGGCCTGGCAGGAAGCCCGTCCTCGGCTGCCGCAGCTCCTGGGCGTGACCCTGCTGCTGCCGCTCATCGCGGCGGGCATCGTGACCGTCGCCGCCCTGCCGGGCGTCGCCCTGGGCGGTGCCGGAGGCGCGGCCCTCGCCGTGCTCGGAATCATCGCGGCGCTGCCGGTGGCGATCTGGCTGACGATCCGGTTCACCCTGGCTCCGTCCGCGCTGATGCTGGAGCGTCAGGGCGTCATCGCGGCCATGCGACGGTCCGCCAAGCTGGTCAGCGGCTCCTGGTGGCGCACCTTCGGCATCGTGCTGCTCACGACGGTGCTCTCCCTCATCGTCTCGATGATCATTTCGATCCCCTTCAGCATCGCTGCCCTGGCGGCGGACGACGGCGGGGTACGCGGCTTCGTCTCCGGCGACCTGCCCGACTACAGCTGGACGTACCTGATCGTCACGGGCATCGGCGCCGTGATCGCCTCGTCGATCACCTACCCGATCACCGCCGGCGTGTACGTGCTGCTCTACATCGACCAGCGGATCCGCCGCGAAGCCCTGGACGTCGAACTCGGCCGCGCGGCCGGTCTCCCCGGCTACGGCACCGAGTCGCCGCCCGGCACGTCCACCGGGAGCCAATGACGTGTCCGCCATGGGGGGAGCGGCGGCCGTGGGCACCCTGGTGCGCGCCGATGGTGACATACCGGTGGACACCTCCCGGGATCCCGCACGCGAAGCGGCGCAGCGGGAGCTCACCAAGCCGATGTACCACGAGAACGATCCGAACCCCCTCCAGCAGGCCGTCAACGACTTCTGGGACTGGGTCGATGACCTCTTCGGCGCCGCCTCCACCGCCGCCCCCGGCGGCACGGTCGGGCTCGTCGTGATCATCCTGGTGGTCATCGCCCTGGTCGGCGCCCTGTGGTGGCGTCTGGGCACGCCCCAGCGCATCCCCGCATCGGCGTCGCCGCTCTTCGACGACTCCCCCCGCAGCGCCGCCGAACACCGAGCCGCCGCGGAGGCCCACGCCGCTGCGGGCCACTGGAGCGCAGCCGTCCAGGAACGCATGCGGGCGATCGTCCGTGCCCTGGAGGAACGCGCTCTCCTCGACCTCCGTCCGGGCCGTACCGCCGACGAAGCAGCCGCCGAAGGCGGCCGGTCGCTCCCAGCCCACTCCGCTGACCTGCGGGCCGCAGCCCGCGAGTTCGACGACGTCACGTACGGCGGTCGAACGGCCGACCAGCACGCGTACCACCGGCTGCGCAGCCTGGACCGCGAGTTGGAACGAGCCAAGCCGCACCTGGTCGACACGTCCTCGGGAGCAGCCGAATGACCAGGGCCGCCCCCAGCACCACCTCCCTCGCCCCCACCGGCCACCAGATATGGACGCGTACCCGCGGACTCCTGCTCGGACTGGCAGTCCTGATCACCGCCGGGATCGTGATCGCCGCGATGCGCTCCGGCGATCGGCACGGCAGCCTCGACCCGCGCTCCGCCGACCGCTCCGGCAGCCGCGCCGTCGCCGAACTCCTTGAGGACCGCGGCGTCACCGTCCGCGTCGCCACCACCCTTCGCGAGGCCACGACCTCCGTCGGCCCCGACACCACGCTCCTCGTCGCCGCCCCCGACCTGCTGACGGACAGCCAGCAGCAGGCCCTCCGGAAGGCGGCCAACGACTCCGGCGGACGCACCGTCCTCGTGGCCCCCGGCCCCACGTCCTTGAGCGCCCTCGCGCCCGGCATCCGCTCCGTAGCCACGACCGATGTCACGTCCCTGGACGCCGAGTGCTCCCTGCCCGCGGCCCGCAACGCCGGCGACGTCGAACTCGGTGGCGAACAGTACGCCGTCGCCGACGGACCGGGCACCGACAGCTGCTATCCGGTCGACGGCCTGCCCACTCTCGTCAGGACCGACACCGGCGAGGGCGACACCGTGCTGCTCGGCGCTCCCGACCTCCTCAAGAACGAGCGACTGGACAAGAACGGCAACGCCTCCCTCGCCCTGCAACTCCTCGGCTCCCGCAACCATCTGGTCTGGTACCTCCCCTCCTTGAGCGACGGCTCCACCGCCCCCGACGGCGGTGACGAGTCCTTCCTCGACCTGCTCCCCTCCGGCTGGCTCTGGGCCTCCTTCCAGCTCTTCGTCGCAGCCGCCCTCGCAGCGATCTGGCGCGCCCACCGGCTGGGCCCCCTGGTCACCGAGCGTCTTCCGGTGGTCATCCACGCCTCCGAGACCACCGAGGGTCGAGCCCGGCTGTACCACCAGGCGAAGGCCCGCGACCGGGCAGCTGACGTGCTGCGTACGGCCACGCGCGAGCGCCTGGCGCCCCTCCTCGGTGTCGCACCGGCCCACGCCCACTCCTCCGACGCCCTCCTCCCCGCCGTCGCGGCCCGCATCGGCCCCGGCGACCAGGGCCCGGCGACCCTGCTCTTCGGGCCGCCACCGACCGACGACGCCGCACTCGTCCGCCTGGCCGACCAACTCGACGCCCTCGAAAGAGAGGTACGCAGCTCATGAGCGCCCCGTCCCCCGAGACGACCACGACCTCGGACGGCGCCCGCGCCTCCCTGGAGGCCCTCCGCACGGAGATCGCCAAGGCCGTCGTCGGACAGGACCCCGCAGTCACCGGACTCGTCGTGGCCCTCCTCTGCCGGGGTCACGTCCTGCTGGAAGGGGTGCCCGGAGTCGCCAAGACCCTCCTGGTACGGGCCCTGGCCGCGTCCCTGCAACTCGACACCAAGCGCGTGCAGTTCACCCCCGATCTGATGCCCAGTGACATCACCGGCTCGCTGGTCTATGACGCCCGCACCGCGGAGTTCTCCTTCCAGCAAGGGCCGGTCTTCACCAACCTGCTGCTGGCCGACGAGATCAACCGCACGCCACCCAAGACCCAGTCCTCCCTGCTGGAGGCCATGGAAGAGCGACAGGTCACGGTCGACGGCACGCCGCGCCCGCTCCCGGAGCCCTTTCTCGTCGCAGCGACCCAGAATCCCGTCGAGTACGAGGGCACTTATCCCCTGCCCGAGGCGCAACTGGACCGATTCCTGCTCAAGCTGATCGTCCCGCTGCCGTCCCGCCAGGACGAGATCAGCGTCCTGACCCGCCACGCCGAGGGCTTCAACCCCCGGGACCTCCAGGCCGCAGGTGTCCGCCCCGTCGCGGGCCCCGCCGACCTGGAAGCGGCCCGGGCCGCTGTCGCCAGGACCGCGGTGTCACCCGAGATCGCCGGCTACGTCGTCGATATCTGTCGTGCCACGCGTGAATCCCCCTCGCTCACCCTCGGCGCATCGCCCCGAGGCGCCACCGCGCTGCTCTCCGCAGCACGTGCCTGGGCCTGGCTGACCGGTCGCGACTACGTCATCCCCGATGACGTCAAGGCGCTGGCCTTGCCCACCTTGCGACACCGGATCCAGCTCCGGCCCGAAGCGGAAATGGAAGGAGTCACTACCGACTCCGTCATCGCCGCCATCCTGAGTCACGTCCCCGTCCCCCGCTGAGAGCGAGCCCATGGCCCTCACCGGAAGAACTGCGCTCCTCGCCGCCATCGGCGCCCTCCCCGTCGGCATCCTCGCGCCCAGTTGGACGGGGATGCTGGCGGTGAATGCACCGCTGTCACTAGCAATCGTGTGCGACTACGCCCTCGCCGCGCCAGTGCGATCGCTTCGATTCACTCGAAGCGGTGAAACAACAGTTCGACTTGGTGGGCAGGCTGACGTTCAGCTCAGCATCACCAACGCGTCCAAGCGGCGGCTGCGCGCCCAGGTCCGGGACGCCTGGCCGCCCAGCAGTTGGGGAGCCGGCACCGAGCAGGCCACATCCCGAAGCCGCCTCACCATCCCCGCCGGCGAACGCCGACGCATCACGACCTCATTGCGCCCCACGCGCCGCGGCGACCGCCACGCGGACCGAGTGACCGTCCGTTCCTACGGCCCCCTCGGCCTTGCGGCCCGCCAGAGCAGCCACAAGGTGCCGTGGACCGTACGCGTGCTGCCACCGTTCACCAGCCGCAAGCACCTGCCGTCCCGGCTGGCCCGCCTACGGGAACTGGACGGCCGTACCAGCGTCCTCATCCGGGGCCAGGGCACCGAGTTCGACAGCCTCCGCGACTACGTTCCCGGCGACGACACGCGCTCCATCGACTGGCGTGCCACCGCCCGCCAGGCCAACGTCGCCGTACGCACTTGGCGCCCCGAGCGGGACCGCCACATCCTTCTCGTGCTCGACACAGGCCGCACGTCCGCGGGCCGGGTCGGTGACGTCCCCCGTCTCGACGCCTCGATGGACGCCGCCCTGCTCCTCACGGCGCTCGCGTCGCGAGCCGGCGACCGGGTCGACCTCCTCGCCTACGACCGGCGCGTCCGCGCCCAGGTCCACGGTCGATCGGCGAGCGAACTGCTCCCGGCCGTGGTCGACGCCCTGGCTCCGCTGGAGCCCGAACTCGTGGAGACGGACGCGCGCGGCCTCAGCGCCGCGGCTCTCAAGAGTGCGCCACGCCGTTCGCTGATCGTGCTTCTCACGAATCTCGACGCCGCGCCCATCGAGGAGGGCCTGCTACCAGTGCTCCCGCAGCTGACCCAGCGACACACGGTGCTCGTGGCGTCCGTCGCCGACCCGCAGGTGGAGAAGATGTCGAAGGCCCGGGGCAGTGTGGAGGCGGTGTACGACGCAGCGGCTGCCGCTCAGGCCCAGGCTCAGCGCCGTCGCACGGCCGAGCAGTTGCAGCGACACGGGGTGACCGTCGTGGACGCGACGCCGGAGAACCTGGCACCTGCACTGGCGGACGCATACCTGGCGCTCAAAGCAGCCGGCCGGCTCTAAGGAAGAAGGGATTCAGGTGACCCGGCGGGGCAGCGGCCTCACGGGTCACCTTCTCGAAGGAAAGTGTCCGGAAATGCGAAAAGGGCCCCACACCGAAGTGTGGGGCCCTCTCCTCAAATATTGTTCGGCGGCGTCCTACTCTCCCACAGGGTCCCCCCTGC
>NZ_JBEZNF010000048.1:0-44144 GCF_040653095.1 Streptomyces sp. NPDC048057 | reverse complement strand
AACACTGGGATGGGTTTTTCTTTGTTGTGCTTTCCCTACACCCCGCGGCCGGCCCGTTTGCCCGCAGCGGGGGGGGGGCCCGGGGCGGTTGCGCCGACCGGGAGGTTCGATGCGGTCAGGCCCGTCCGCCGGCGGCCCCGCGACGTCGGGTCAGCGCGAAGGCGCCGCCGGCCAGCGCAACGGCCACGAGCCCGCCGCCGACCGCCATTTCGGCGGTGGTGGGGGCGACGGTGCCACCGAGGCCGCCGTGCGCCCCGCGCCCTCGGAGCACGGTGAACTCGGCCGTCTCGACGCGGTTGCTGCCGTGGCAGCGGACCGCGAGGTTGTAGTCGCCGGGGGCCGTGTTGTCGCGGACGCGGGCGAAGGCGGTCAGCTCGCCGCGCTCCCGCCCGTCCCTGTTGTCCCGGGCCTCGCGGTTGTCCCCGCCGTCCCTGTTGTCACGGTTGTCGCCACGGTTGTCACGGTTATCGCGGTTGTCCCGGGCATCTCGGTTGTCACGGCCGTCGCGGTTCTCCAGGCGGGCCGTGGGAAAGGCGTTCGACGTCACCGTCCCGCCGCGGTTGCAGCCGTTCACCGTGATGGTCAGGGTGCCGCCCTCGTGGACGGCGCGCGGGTGGACGGAGATGTTGAACGGCCCCAGATCCTGGTTGTCGCCGCCGCCGGCCGCGGCCAGCGGGGCCGGGACCCCGATGGCCGCGCACGCGACCGCGGCCACGGCGAGAGCGCGTGAAGCACGCATCGTGAACCTCCATCGGAAGACGCCCGGAGCGGTGCTCCGGGTAAGTCGACGAGTACGCCTTCCATGACGAACCCTCACCAGGCTCGCCACCCGCCGCATGTCGACGCTCGTCCGGCCCGGTGAGCCGACACGCCCACGTCACGCCCAATGGATTCCACGGAGCCGCAGGTCACGGACCGTCACACCGGTCCGGAAGTTTTATCGGACCGATGGCACGGATGGGTCACCCCGGGTGGCGGTCGCCACCCGTTCGCCCCTTCCTCCTCGCCAAGATCGCCTCTCTCCCCTAACGTGCCGTTGAAAATCAATAAAAGTGACATGTCATAAGAAAAGCCCGAAGTGCGGCGAAGGACATGAAGGGGAGTGCCCATGGGCGCGGAGTACCGCGACCCGGAGGCGAGACGGCGACGCTCGCCCTGGGGAGTGCTGGCGCTGGTGATGCTCACCGGCATCGCGCTGATGAAGAACGGCGTGGACGTGGCCCTCGGCCCGCCGCAGCCCGCTGCCGCCGCCTCCCTCGGCCGTTCGCAGGGGGAGACCTTCGCCCCCGTGACCGCGGTCGAGACGCTGGAGCACGCGCCCGCCGACCGGATCCGCATCCCCTCGCTCGACATCGACGCCCCGCTCATGAACGTCGGCCTCGACCCCGACGGCTGGATCGAGGCGCCGCCTGCCGAGGACCCCGACATCGCCGGCTGGTACCAGAACGGTGTCGCCCCCGGCCAGCGCGGCACCGCCGTGGTCGTCGGCCACGTCGACAACGCCACCGGCCCCGCCGTCTTCTACGGCCTCGGCTCCGTGAAGACGGGCCGGCGCATCGAGGTGCCCCGGCTCGACGGCAGCACGGCGGTGTTCGAGGTGTACGGCGTGGAGGTGTACGACAAGGAGGAGTTCCCCGGCTCCCAGGTGTACGGGGACACCGGCTACCCCGAGCTGCGCGTGATCACCTGCGGCGGCGCGTACTCCCGCGAGCGCGGCTACGACGCGAACGTGGTCGTCTTCGCCCGCATGGTCTCCTCCCGCTGACGCGCTCCACCGGCAGCCAGTCGTGCGCTCGGCCGCTCCCGGGGCGCCCCGACGCGGCCGTCAGGTCGCGCCCTCTTGCGCCTCTGGGCGAAGCCGCCGTTTCCCTCCGGGAGCGCCGGTCCCTGCGGCCCGGTGGTGGGTTGTTCGCGCAGGTAGTCCCAACACCCTGGGAACTGCCCGGCACGGGCCGAACCCGCAGGTCAGAAGGGGTAGCCATGACTACCGCCACCCTCCCCGCGCGCTCCCGTAGGACATCCTCGGTCTCTACCAGGGCCATGAAGAAGCATTCAGGCAGCAGCACGGACCGTGGTCCCGGGAACCCCTCGCACTCCACCGAGCGGACGAAGGGAACTACCGAGGTCATGGGGGTGTGCACGTGCCACGGTCGCCCCCAGGTGGATCTACTGCTGCGAAAGTCCAAGGTGGTGCGCGAGGGCGAGCGGGCTTTGTCCATCCGGGACCAGGAAGACCGGGGCCGACGTTGGGCCGACGAGAACGGCTACTGCGTTCGCAAGGTGTGGAAAGAGAACCTGTCGGCTTGGTCTGACATCCGGCGCCCGAAGTACGACGCGGCGATGACTGCGGTACTGGCCGGTGAGGTGCCGTGCCTGTGGGTGTTCGCGCTCGACCGGTTCAGCCGCAAGGGCGCGGAAGCAGTCGTTCCGATCCTCGGCAAGGCCCGAGTCATCTTCGACTACGAGCGCCTGGACAGCATGGACGAGCGTGACCGGCGGTGGATCATCGACCGCGCCGAGAACGCACGCGAGTACAGCCAGCGGCTGAGCTACAACGTCAAGAGCACCAAGGCGACGCAGCGGCGCGAGGGCAAGTGGCTCGGGCGCGCCCCCTTCGGGCTGACGGTTGACCCCGGAACCCGGAAGCTGCGCCCCAACACAACCCCCTACATGTGTCTGGTGAAGGGGCAGAAGGAAGTCACCCCGTGGGAAGTGATCGTTCGCGTCTTCACGGAGATAGCCGAGGGTGTGTCCTCGCATGCGCTGTCCCGCAAGTTCAACGCTGAAGGGCTCCGGACACCGTTGGGGGCGGTGTGGCGGGCTGACTCCATCCGCGCCATCATCATCCACCCCGTGTATGAGGGGTGGCTCACACACTCCCCGGGCGGGAAGTCCCACACCGACCGGGTTCCGTTCCTCAACGAGAAGGGCGAGAAGGTCCGCGTCGTCACCCCCAACGTGCTGCCCGACATGATCCCCGCCGAACTCGCCGCCCGAGCCCGCCGCGTACTGTCCGGCAACCAGGTGCCCAGCATGGCCCCGCGCACCGAGCGACCGGGCCGCGTCGCACACAGCATGTCCGGGCGCATGCGGTGCGCCGGATGCGGCGGTTCGATGACCCTCAACGGCGCGTCGTACGTCTGCCTGCGCAGGGCCGACGGACCCGAAGCATGCCCCGCACCCGCCACGGTGAGCCGCGCTGTCATAGAGCGGTACATCGTGCCCACGTGGTCCGATCGTCTGTACCGAGCCGGTGAAGACGATCCGTTGTTGGTCGCCGTGGGCGAGCGCTGGCAGGCATGGAGGCAGCCCGACGAGACACAGGATGTCGCCGACGCACGCGCCGAAGTACGAGCCGCACAAGCCGCGCTCGACCAGTGGCACAGCGATGACCGGGCCGGCTTCTACACGGGACGCTCCGCCAAGTACCGCATCCCCCACAAGAACGCAGCAGAAGCACGGTTGGACGCGGCGGAGGAACGCCTCACCGAGCTTGCCGGCTCCGGCACGGTCGACCTGTCGCTACTCGTCAACGGCCGCGCTTACGGGATGTGGGAAGCGTCCGACCCGATTGCGCGTAGGGACCTCATCGGGTTGGCGATTGACACGGTGACGGTCACCAAAGCCCCTTCCCGTGGCGTGCGGTTCGACGGAGCCGCGCGGGTTTCGATCCAGTGGGCTGAGCCCGAGTCCGACCCGGACAGGTTCGCTGAAGCCGCGTAGCCACCCCGTCGCACCACCTACGATCACCTGTAGTCCGTGCCGACATGGGTGCACGGGTCAGGCTCGGTCCCCGGTGACGGGGCGCAGTACGGCCGTAGCCGCCCTAACAGCCCCGGATGGTCCCCGTGACCGTCCGGGGCTTTCCCATACCCGCACACGGTTGCTCGGAGCCATGAGGAGCAAGCCGGCTCGGGTTCGGCAGCGGGGGCAGTCAGCAGACGGAGCCATGACGGTATGACGTTTTGATAGGTGTTTTTGATTGCACATAAAAAATTATAGAGAAAACGAGAAACGCCATCGAACCGTCATGTCGTCATGGTCGGGACGTGACAGGCCACTGTCGGTCCTTACTACTAGTGCAACCGAGAGAACGGGACTACCGCACACCCGCCCGACAGGGGGACACAGGTGGTCTGAGTGCCCGGGGCTCTCGCCCGAAGCTTCGTCCGCTGCGAAGCGCGCACCGGACAGAGCGCGGGGAGACCACAGGAACGCGTAGTTCGTGGTCTCCCCATGGTGTCCGAGTACACGACATGAGGGGGCGCCCATGCCTTGTATCGACTGCACCGAGCCGGCGACCCATCGGGGCCGCTGTGAACAGCACCACCGCATGTACGAGGGGCGGGCTCCGGTCCGGTCCCGTGCACGCCGAGGACGACGCAGAGCGGCCCGGTACGACGGTGCGGCACGGCTCCGGGCCAGGGTGGACGCTCGCGGCTCGGGCTGGTGCGCGTGGTGTCTCGGAGACTTCCCCGCTGATGGCCTGGAGATTGACCACGTGAAGCCGCTCGCCCTTGGCGGGGACGACACAGACCGGAACGTCCATGCGCTCTGTGTCGAGTGCCACGGGCTCAAGACGAGTGCGGAGTTCCGTCGTGTTGCACCACTGGTGACACCCTCACGCCTGAGCACGTACCTCTAGGGCTCTGACAGTGAGTGCCGCGAGAGCGACAAGAAAGACCATTGTGAGTCCAGCCATCTGCACGTGCTCCGACACTCCCTTGAGACGCAAGTAGCTCTTCCCAAAGCCGATTTCAATGCAGCCGTCCGCGTCCGCGTCCGCGTCGCGCTCGGTCTCGTGTGTAGACATGGCAGCAGGAGACAGGGTTTCGTCCGGTCCGTCAAATTCATCTATGTGGGCCGCGCGGATGTGCGAAAGGCACTCTGCATATCGCACGATTGCGCTCCCCGTTGGGAGGTGATCCCCCTGCCCCGTAGACCCCGCCGGCCCTGCACCATCCCGGGGTGCCCTGAGCTGACCCCCCGTGGTGGTCGGTGTCCCGCTCATGAGCGTGAGGCGACTCGACTCCGTGAGACTCCGGGCACCAGCGCGTACGGCCCGCAGTGGCCCGGTGCCCGCCGTAGGTACCTGTACGCGAACCCGTGGTGCGTGCTCTGCTCTGCCGCTGCGACGGTTGCCGACCATCACCCTGTGAGCCGGCGAGAGCTGGTGGCGAGGGGCGAGCCGAACCCTGATGCGTGGAAGCACCTTCGGCCCTTGTGCACGTCGTGCCATGGCCGCGAGACGGCTCGGCACCAGCCTGGCGGGTTCGCTGCTGAGCGACGTTCGCAGCGTGAGTCAGGCGAGCGTCCGCCGTTCTGACGCGGTGGCCCCGGGCGGGGTCCCCCTGCCCCTCCCACAGCCGCACGAGTGGGAGCGAAAAAACTTTCTCCGGGGCTGAAAGTGTTTTTGGGTGCCCGAAATCGGGTCCATCGTCGTAAAGGGAGAGTGAATGGCAGACCGATATAGACCGAAACCCGCGATCCAGCGGGCACGTGAAGGGAACCCTTCCAAGACAGCGATCACGGAAGGTGTAGTTGTTCCGTGCGCTGTCCTCGCCGAACCGGATTGGGTGGGAGTCTTCCGGTTCTCGTCCGATCCCAAGGTTGAATCAGCGAACGTCCGTTGTCGTGACATGGCTTTGCAAGAGTGGCGACGCGTGGTCCCCGTTCTGGAAGTAGCGGCCGGTATCGGGGAAGTCGACCACACCACCGTGAATGACATGTGCGTGTGCGTCGCGCGTATCGACCAAGCCGAGCGGGACATTTCCGAACGCGGGCTCATGGTCACCGCTGAGCGCGGAACGGTGAAGAACGGGGCCGCAACCATCGCGGGGCAGTACCGGACGCAGCTCGCCCGCTACATCCGAGAACTGGGGCTCTCGCCGAGTTCCCGCGCCGCGATCAAAGCACCGGAATTCGATGAAGACGACGACGGAATCTTTGACTGATCTTTCAGTCAGTAACAACATTTCACTAGATAAGGGAGTTCATCATGGCGTTGACGCTTGCCGAGTCCGCGAAGCTTTGCACCGAGCATCTTCAGATGGGAGTGATCCAAACCTTCGTTGAGGAGTCGCCCATTCTTGACCGCCTGCCGCTGATCACGTTCGAGGGCTCCGCCTACGCCTACAACGAGGAATCATCGCTTCCCGGTGTTTCCTTCCGGGCCGTAAATGAGGCATACCCGGAGAGCACGGGTTCGGTGAACCAACGAATAGAGACGCTGGCAATCCTCGGCGGTGACGCGGACGTTGACCGATTCATCGTCAAGACCCGGGGCGACAAGAACGATCAGCGGGTAGTCCAAACCGTGATGAAGGTCAAGGCTGCGTCCATGCATTTCTCGGACCAGTTCTTCCACGGTGACACCATGGTGAACCCGAAGGGGTTTGACGGTCTGCGAAAGCGGCTCATTGGGCGCCAGGTCATCGACGCGAACGGAGTCGGACCTATCGCCAACGGCCATGAGTTCTTTGATGCCCTTGATAGGCTCGCCGCTTCCGTGCGCGGTATCAACGGGTCGAACGGCGCGCTCTACATGAACAGCCAGCTTATCGCACGAATTCGCTCCGGATTCCGCCGCTTGGGCGGTGGTGAACTCTTGATGAGCGACATCGCAGGGAAGCGCACCATAATGTGGAATGGCATCCCACTGCTGGACGCTGGCCAAAAGCTGGACGGTACGGATGTGCTGCCGTTGACTGCCGGTACGGGTGGCAAGGAAACCGGGGATATCTACGCTGTTCGCTTCGGGACCAACGAGGCTGACGCGGCGGTCACGGGCCTGACGAACGGCGGAATCCAGGCGACCGATCTCGGTGAGGCACACGACAAGCCGGTATATCGAACCCGGATCGAATTCTACTGCGGCATCGCCGTATTTGGTGGGAAGGGCGCCGCGCGTCTGATGAATGTACTGAACGGCTGATGCAGAGGATAATTATCCGCCCCGGCCGTTATGGTCGGGGTTTCCTTTGTTATGGCATCCCAGCAGGGTGCCTGTTTACAGTTGCCGGACCATGACTGCGTATGTCGGGGAGTCGTCAGAAGGCTTCGCTTCGCCTACCTTTGTATATTTCCAGCGCTCATACATGGCCTGGATTCTGGGGCGTTGGGTTTCCACTGTAAGCGAGACCATGTCGGCCGTCACTTCATTGAGTAGCGTGTCGTGAAGTGTCTGTGCGCGCCCACCGCCGCGCCATTTTGGAATTACCATGAGTTCCGACAGGGCGAAGACGGATCCTCTGAGCATCCGGGGGCGGGGGTGCCCCTTCCACCAACCGCCCGGTTTGAACATGGAGCCGTAAGCAAAGCCAACTGGGCCACCCTCCTCCCAACCTGAAATGCATAGCCAGTCTTCTCGCGAAGACCAGCGGTCAACGAAGTGGGAGAAGCGCTCCCGCGAGTGGAACTCGTCCGAGGTATCGGCGTACGCCTCGTCGTGGATGTCCAAGAGAAGGGAGCGCACATCCCGTGCGTCCGCGTGCGTGTAGCACTTCAGGTCCATTCGGCAGACTCCTCAATCCATTCGACCACTTCGGAGACCTTTGACCCTGAGGCTACGAGCATCTTGCGCGTGGCAGTCAAAGTACGAATCGTGCGCCCTGACTCAGACGTAAAAGGTAGCGTCACATACGCCTGTCGACTTGTCGCGCTGGCTAGCTCCAAATCGCCTTGTCTGGCCTGAGCGAGAGACAAATGCGCGGTATACAAGGCTCGATCGCGAGTCTTTTCCTTCGAGATGGATGCAAGAGTGCGATGGAGGCAATACTCAGACCTCTCGTGCTCCCCCAGTGCCACCCATACGAAAGCGGACAGGGCATCAAACTCGCTGCTGTCGTAGAACCTGATCCACACGGGCCGCTCTTGGTCGGAAGCACGCGCAAAGGCGCGTTCGGCATCGCTGAGGGCTCGCAGAGCGTCGGACCGCCGTGCCGGTACGCGGGCAAGTCCGTTGGCGTTGCGTAGGTGCCCGAGAGAGGCGTATAGGGGATCTCGCCGTGCGATTGACGAGCGCTTCATCACCTCTGCCCCTGCCACAGCTTCAGGGTGGTTCTCCCGCATGCTGGACGCTAGGAACATGTGGTTCCAGACATGAAACGCTGCCTCGCTGTCCCGAGACAGGACAGCGAAGGTCAGGGCCCTGTCGAGGTGCGTACGCGCCCGCTTCGGTGCCTTAGCGTCAAGCGAAGCGAACGCAGCGGAGCAAGTGACCTCCGCGACAAGCCGATGCAGCATGCCTTGTACGCGGGCTGAGGCCGTGGACTGCACCAGGGCAGACTGGATTCGAGAAGCCAGCTCGACCGCCAGGTTCTCCACCCTCTTCGAGCCCCGCCCTACGTCGTCGTCCCGAAGAATGGCCACGTAGTCCTGATGAAAGCGCCGAACATCGTTGATGCCAAGTCGCTGAGAGGCGGTGGCGTCCGGGGCCCCTACGGCCAGGGTTGCCCCGCCCGCAGCGCTGAGGAGTGTGCGACGACGCATGGGGTCTTCCTCCGTGGGGACAGCTCGCTTCTTGCGCGGCACGAACCCTAGATCCACAGCACTCGCAGAGAGAACCCTCTCCAGACCGATCCTGATTCGCTCCTGCGGCCACTTGGTCTCGCCGCGTAACCATCGGCGCACATCTGCGTCAGTGACGTTGCCCGACTTCCCTGTTAGAGCGCCGATCTCAGTATTGATGAGACGTGCTAACTCTCTCTGTTTGAGCCGGAGTTCTTCCATCCGAGCTGCAAGCTTCCGGTTCGGCTGTGGCATGCCCCCAAGGTAGCTCTGAGCGACGCCAGAAACACGAGCGAAGGTAAAATTCACCGGTGTCACGCGAGGACGTACCTCGCCTTTTCACCTGTCCCGGGTGCTGCAACGGCCGTTGACTGTGTGTCACAAGGACCCCCGCGACGCGCGAACGTCCGGGGGCGTGGTCACCAACCCTCGTGGAGGTTGACGACAGTGCCCAAACTTACAAGCGGACTTCCCGTACGTCCTCGGGATCGAGACGTCGTGAGTGTCGGCGGTTGTTCTGAGTCGCTGCCTGATGGCTGGTCGTGGTTCACGTCGATCCCGTATCGCGACGCGTTGCCGTCCCACTGGTACGCGACGTCTCCGTACCCGGTGGACGGGCTGAAGGAGAAGTACGGGAAGCGCGCGTGGGACCTGTGCTCCACGGTCTCGGGTGAGTCGTGGGAGTCGCTGTGCGCCGAGGTTCAGGCGCAGGTGGAGTTGTATCGGGAGTTCACGGGTGGTGGTGCGGTGTGACTGCACCCGTCCATCACACGGGCGCTCTCGTGGCTCCGGGGCTGGTGGGTTTCGCCAGCGGCTCCGTGGACCCGAGGACGCCTGACGGTCGTCCGTGGTGGGAGGCGTACGGCGGTCGGCGAGACGAGGCGTCCGGAATGATCGCGTTCCCGGCTGTCTCGCTGCCTCAGTGCCCGTTCCCGTGCCCGCAGTGCAGGGGGCAGTGATGGCACGCTCCACGTACCGATTCCGGGAACACGCTCTGGGCCCGGACACGTCGCCCGACGCTGAACCCTTCCTGCACGCCATGGAGTGCAAGGAGTGCGGAAGCAGTAGCGACACGTCCGAGGAGTCCGGACACGGCTCCGTGTGGGCGGTCGCTCACCTCAAGGCCCACCCCGGTCATCTGACCTACCGGGCGTACATCATGCGCCCTTACCGATTCGAGCCGGGAGAGTGGCTGTGAAGGACCGACACTCACCCGCTGTTCGAGAGTTCACCGGCACGGCGGGCGATGATCTGCTGACCGTTCACCTCCTCAAGGACGGACAGCCCAAGTGCGGGGCGCCCGGCAAGGTCGATCAGTGGCAGCGCACTGCGAACTGCCCCGCCTGCCTGGCGTCCGAGTGAGCCCCCGCCCTGGTGGACGCTCCGAACGGGCAAGGGGGTGAGCGTTTGCCGGGGCGGGTCGCATGACGGCGCGGGGACCGACTCCCCGCAGCACGACGAAGGGAAACGAACCATGGCCGAGCGGCCCGCATTCGAGTTCGTCGGCATGACCATGTGCCGCCCCCGCTCCGGTGTGCAGAACTGCCCGGAGGTGGCCACCAACGTTCCCGGCACGGTCGCGTTCCGGGACAGCAACGCCCCGGAGGCCGTCGTTACCATGACGTCGGAGTCGTGGGCGTTGTTCACGGCCGCTGTGAAGGCCGGGGAGTACGACATCACGGCATGACCTGAGAGGGCGACCATGCAGGAGTGCCCGCACTGCCACGCCGAGTGTGTGACAGACCCCGAGACGGGGTGGGGCTACTGCCTGCCGTGCGGTGAGCCTGTCTCCGCTCCGGAACCTGCGCCGTGTTCCGGTCCGGAGCCGTGGCGGGGCAGGCTCACTCGGTTGCCATACCGGCCACGCGAACACTGAGCCGGTACTCACGCGACGGTCGTACGCCCTCTCTGGTGTGCGACAGAGGTAGCAACGTATCCGGCCAAGCCGTACCCACCGGACCAAGCTGAACCCGTGCAACGTGATCAGCTAGCCCCGAACCAGACCACAGAACGCCCCGTTCGGCCACGCGCCGGACGGGGCTTTTTCTGCATCTGACCTGGCGCTTTTCGAGTTATAAGGGTGTAGGGTCTGCGCAGTTCCCCGCGCCCCTCAATGCCTCCGCCTCACGCCCGCAGATGAATGACGGGGCAGCGAAGCATGTGGCGCTGGCGGAACTGCGCGACAAGCCACAGGCGGCCCGCGGACGCCAACACGGCACACGTGCCCCGGCGTGCCGGGCGCGTCAGCGCTGGGGGACCGTGATGCGGTACCCCGCCTCCAGGAGCCTCGGCAGATAGTTCCGCAGCGCCACCACGCTCTGCGAGCGGTCGCCGCCCGCGTCGTGCGAGAGCACCACCACGCCCGGCCCCGCCCCGTCCAGCACCCGGCTCACGATCGTGCCGGCGCCCGGCTCGGTCCAGTCCAGGGTGTCCACCGTCCACCCCAGCGGTTCCATGCCCAACTCGGCCCCGATCTGGAACGAGAGCCGGTTCCAGGCGCCGAAGGGGGCCCGATACCACAGCGGCGGATGCCCCAGCACCCCCTCGACGGCGTCGCTGGTGCGCCCCATCTCGCTGCGGATCCGCGCCGCCGACAACGACGGCATCAGGGGGTGCGACCAGGTGTGGTTGCCGATGACGTGACCGTCCTCGGACATCTGGCGCAGCAGGTCCCGGTGTTGGGCGACCATCTCGCCGCAGACGAAGAACATCGCGGGCACGCCGTACCGGCGCAACGTGGTCAAGATGTCCGGGGTGTAGCTCGGATCGGGCCCGTCGTCGAAGGTCAGCACCATGCTGCGGCCCTCGGCGGGCAGGCTGAGGAACGGGTGCTCACGCACGGGCGGCCTGGTCCGGCGCGCCCGCCGCGGCACGGTGGTCATCGGCTGGAGCCGGTAGGCGGAGGCCCGGACCCGGTGCGCCGAGGTGCCCGGCGCCCCCGCAGCCCCGGCCCCGACCGGGCCCGCCTTGGGCGCGGCGGACTGTTCCCCGGTCCCTTCGGTGACGAGGAGGCCGGCCGTGGCGAGCGCGCCGAGGCCCGCGGCGATGCGGAGCACCGAGCGGCGCTCCGGCGTCTGATCCTTCTTCATGACCAACTGCTCGCACGAGTGCGCGGTCGGTTCGCACACCAACACGCCACCGCACGGGAAAGCACCCGATGAGAGCAGTCGAACAAGCCTCGCCAGAACACGCCATCGACCGCCGGGGTCCCTCGCCCTGGACGGGCCCGGCGACCTGACGGCATCCCGGGTCCGTCCCTGCGGACGACGGCATAGCCTCGGTGGTGTGACAGAGCCCGAGCCTCCGCAGCCCCCACGCTCCCCCGACCCGGGAAGCTCCTCCCGCTTCGAACGCGGCACCGACGGTCCGAAGGTGATCCTCGCCGGCGTGGACGGCTCCGACGCGTCCTTGCGCGCGGTCGCCTACGCCAGCGGGCTGGCCCGCCGGCAGAACGCGCTGCTCGCCATCGTGTACGTGCAGCCGGTGGTGGCGGCGGGCGCGGCGCTCGGCGCCCCGGTCGTGGACGTCACCGAGGAGATCGCGGAGGGCCTGGTCGCCGAGATCCGGGACGCCACGGAACGCGTCCGGGGCATCTGGGACGTCCGGTGGGAGTTCCACACCTTCCGCGGGGACCCGTACGGCGGGCTGACGCGGGCCGCGGAGGAGCTGACCGCGGACGCGGTGGTCGTCGGCCTGTCGGAGTCCGCGGGACACCGGTTCATCGGTTCGGTCGCGGTACGGCTGGTGAAGGCGGGCCGGTGGCCGGTGACGGTGGTGCCCTGATCCACCGTCCGACTACGGGCCGGGGTCAGCGGGCGAGGACGAGGCCGTCCCGGTCCGCGCCCCGGCTGAGGACGGCTGCGCTGATCGCGTCGTGGATCGCCTGGTGGTCCTCCCGCTCGGGGTCCTCGGCGAGGGCGGCGGGCAGGTTGACGACCCGGCCGGCCGAGGTGTCGTACCACTGGGGGACGAACTCGGCCTTGGTGACGGCCCACCGCTCCCCCGGCCGGGCGGGCGGGGCGAAGGTGAAGCGGCCGATGGAGCCCTGGTTGCCGCGGTGGTCGCGGGCGCCGGTGTGGTCGAACATCGGGCCGGCGATCTGGTCCCCCATGCCGTAGATCACCCAGGTGCCGTTCACCTTCTCGTACGCCTGGGGGACGTGGGCGTGGGTGCCGAGGATCAGGTCGACGTCGGGTCGGCCCTCGGTGGTGGACGCAGTGAGGCCGCGGGCGAGGGCGATCTGCTGCTCGTCCGGTTCCGTCTGCCATTCGGTGCCCCAGTGCAGGCTGAGGACGACCACGTCCGCGCCGGCGCCGCGCGCCGCCCGGGCATCGGCGACGATCTTCGCCTCGTCGATCAGCTGGACGGCCCAGGGCTGGTCTTCGGGGGTGTCGTTGCCGTTGGTGCCGTACGTGTAGGCGAGGTGGGCGACCTTGGCGCCGCCGGCCTTCAGCCACCCGGGGGTGGTGGCCTCCTGCGGCGTACGGGCCGATCCGTGGTGGGCGAGCCCGGCGGTGTCCATGGCGTCCAGGGTGCGCCGGATGCCGTCGGCCCCGTCGTCGAGGGAGTGGTTGGAGGCGGTGGAGCAGGCGTCGTAGCCGGTGGCGGCGAGGCCCCGGGCGACCTCGGGCGGCGAGGTGAAGGCGGGGTAGCCGCGGTAGTCGCCGTCCGCGCCGTACACGGTCTCCATGTGACAGATCGCCAGGTCCGCTGTGGACACCACCGGGCGGACGGCGGCGAGCATCGGCCGGAAGTCGTGGTCGCCGCTCGATGCGCTGGTGGAGTCGCTGGCGGCCTGGGCGATGACGGAGTCGTGCGGCAGGACGTCGCCGCTGGCGACGAGCGTGAAGCTGCGCGTGGGGTCGGCGCCGCCGCCTCCGGTGGAGGGCCGGGCGGCGCCCGGGGCGGAGCCGCGGTCCCGCTCGCCGCCGGGCGCGCTGCAGGCCGCGGCGGTGACGGCGGTCAGGAGGAGGGCGGCGAGGACGACCGTCCGACGTCGTCTGCGCGGTGTGGTGCGCTCTCCCATGGACCGACTCCCGGTGCAACAAGCGAAGGAAACAGACAAAAGCCACTCAATATGACTATGTGACTGCACAGGGCGCCCGAGCGGGAGTCAAGCGTCACGGCCCGATCGGTCACTCAATCGGAGTTCCGCAATCCGGTTTTCGGCCGTTCATCGATCCGCTTCCCCGGCCGTCCGGATCCGGCCGCCCGTTCACCGCACCACTCGCCGCGGCAAGCGACCGCTCGCCGACGACCGCGCCCGGCCGTCTGTCCCTCGCCGTGCGGATGGGTTCGGATACGCCACAACCCCGAAAGCACCACCCAGAGCACGCCCCGAACCGCACCCCCACCCCACGACCCCGGCGGCCGATCCGGACCGGACGCCCGACCGACCTCGACCGACAGCGAGCACGCGAAAGGGCGTTGGCCATGACGACGGCGACCGCGACCGCTCCCTCGACCGCCGACGAGGGGACCATCGTCGATCTGCACCGCCAGCACGGACCGGCGCTGCTCAGCTTCCTCCAGGGCCTGACCTACGGAGACCAGCAGCGGGCCGAGGACCTGCTCCAGGAGACCCTGGTACGGGCCTGGCAGCACCCCGAGGCGTTCGAGGGCCCCTACGAGTCCATGCGCCCGTGGCTGTTCACCGTGGGCCGCCGGCTGGCGATCGACGCCCGCCGCTCCCGGCTCGCCCGGCCCGCCGAGATCGGCGACGGCGTGCTCGCCACCACCCCGGACCCCTGCGACGTCACCGAGACCGCCGTGGCGCAACTCGACGTCCGCGCCGCCGTCGGCACCCTCAGCGACGACCACCGCGCCGTCCTGGACCGGCTCTACTTCCAGGGACTCAGCGTCAACGAAGCCGCCGAGTCCCTGGGCATCCCCCCGGGCACGGTCAAGTCGCGTACGCACTATGCGCTGCGCGCCCTCGCCCGCTGTCTACCCGGCTATGCGCGCCCCGGCCGCACGGCGGCCTGACCCGGGCGGCCGGCTCCCCGCCCCGGGTCCCGGCCGTGCCGCTGCGTCCCGCCCCTCCCCACCTCCCGATCCGGCCCGTGGGCACCCTGCGCCCCGCTGGCACCGCCTCTCCCCGGGGCCACGGCGCGGGACCGCAGAGTGCGGAACCTCACGGGTGAATTGAGTAAAGACCCGTCCCCAGCCGTGCTACTCGGAGGAGGCTCGTCTCCGAGTCAAGAGAAGGTCGCCCGGAAGAAGGTGGGAAGGGTGCAGCCCGAACGTACGAACGGCACCAGCGGAGAAGCGCTGGCCATCCCGATGGCGTGGCTATGCGCCGAGTACATCGCGGACGAGGTGTTGCGCACCGGCGACCTCGTCGACGCCGGCACGTTGGAGTACCGTGCCGGTCGCCGGACGCTGGCGCTCACGGTGTACCTGTGCGACGGCGCCGACGAGGTGGCCGGGGTGCAGGCGGTGGCGCGGATCGAGGAGTGGCTGAACCTCACCTCGTACGACCACCCCTGGGCCGCGTGGGTGGACGAGCAGTTGGCGGCGCGCGAGGAACGCGCGCGCGAGGCCGGTGGGCCAGCGGGGCCCGACCTCGTGCTGGCCCGGGAGTCCTGGCGTTGGCTGCGGCAGACCGAGCTGCTCGCCACCGACCTCGGCGACGAAGGACCCCGGCGCGCCACGGACGCGCCACCGCGGACCGTGGACGAGGACACCCGGTCGTGGACCCCGGCCTGGCAGCTCGGGCTGCCGCTCAGCCATCTGGCGATCCACCTGTTCTGACCGCGCGACCTCCCCCGCGTCTCCCCGACGTTCCCCGCTCCCCCACGCTCCGCGCGCACGGGCGGTCCGCCCGCCGGACCCGGTGCCGACGGCGCGCGGTCACACCGCCCTGCGGCCGGGTGACGAGTGCACCCCGGCCCGGTACTTGGGCACCCGCACCGTGATCTTCATCCCGGCGCCGACCCCGGTCTCGATGACCAGCCCGTGGTCGTCCCCGTACACCTGGCGCAGCCGCTCGTCCACGTTCGACAGGCCGATGCCGGACGATCCGTTGCGCTCCCCCGCCAGGATGCGGCGCAGTTCGCCCGGGTCCATGCCGACGCCGTCGTCCTCGATGGTCACCACCGCCTCCGCGCCCGCGTCCTGCGCCGCGATCGTGATCCGCCGCTGGCCCGTGGAGTCCTCCAGGCCGTGCTTGACCGCGTTCTCCACGAGCGGCTGGAGGCAGAGGAAGGGCAGCGCCACCGGCAGCACCTCCGGCGCGACCTGGAGGGTCACCTTCAGCCGCCGGCCGAAGCGCGCCCCGGCGAGGGCGAGGTACTGCTCGATGGAGCGCAGTTCGTCGGCGAGGGTGGTGAACTCGCCGTGCCGCCGGAACGAGTAGCGGGTGAAGTCGGCGAACTCCAGCAGCAGTTCCCGGGCCCGCTCGGGGTCGGTGCGGACGAACGAGGCGATCGCGGCGAGCGAGTTGAAGATGAAGTGCGGGGAGATCTGGGCGCGCAGGGCCCGGATCTCGGCCTCGATCAGCCGGGTGCGGGAGCGGTCCAGCTCCGCCAGCTCCAGCTGTACGGACACCCAGCGCGCCACTTCGGTCGCCGCCCGCACCAGGACGGCCGACTCCCGGGAGCCGTACGCCACCAGCGCTCCGAGCACCCCCTGGTCGCCGGTGAGCGGGGCGATCACGGCCCACCGCAGGGGGCACTCCAGGTCCTCGCACCGGGTCTCGATGCTCTGGCTGCGGCCCGAGTCCAGCACCGCGCCGACGCGGGCCATCACCCGCTGCTCGTGGTGGTTTCCGCCCGGCCCGTCCCAGGCCAGCACCTTCTCCCGGTCGGTCAGGCACAGTGCTTCCGTGCCGAGCAGGGAGCGCAGTCGACGGGCCGCCTTGCGCGCGGTGTCCTCGGTGAGCCCGGCCCGCAGCGGGGGCGCGGCGAGGGAGGCGGTGTGCAGGGTGTGGAAGGTGGCGCGCTCCACGGGGGTGCCGAGGTCGAGGTCGGCGGTGGGGCGCCGGCGGGCGGTCAGCCGGCCCAGGGCGACGCCCGCGACCAGGAGGACGACCCCGGCGGCGGCCAGCGCCGCCAGTCCCGTACCGGTCATCGCCCGTCTCCCTCTGCTCCGGCGGGGCCTTCGGACGCGTGCGGCGCTTCGGGGTGCGGCTGCGGCCGTCCACCGGCCAGGTCCTCCGGCAGGTGCAGCCGGGCGAGGATCGCGGTGGTGTCGGCGGGCACGTGGCGCGCGGTGGCGAGCGACACCAGGACCATGGTGAGGAAGCCCAGCGGCACGGACCAGACGGCGGGCCAGGCCATCAGGGTGTGGGCCCAGCCCTCGGGCGGGAGCCCGGCGCGGGTGGCCATCACGGCAGTGAGCGCCGAGCCGCCGCCGACGACGAGGCCGGCGGCGGCACCGGGCGGGGTGAGCCGGCGCCACCAGATGCCGAGGACGAGCAGCGGGCAGAACGAGGACGCGGAGACGGCGAAGGCCAGTCCGACGGCGTCGGCGACGGGCACGTTGGTGGCCACCACGCTCACCGCCAGGGGCACGACCATCGCGAGGACGGTGGCGAGCCGGAAGTAGCGCACCCCCCGCGAGGGCAGGACGTCCTGGGAGATCACCCCGGCGACCGACATCGTCAGCCCGGAGGCGGTGGACAGGAAGGCGGCGAAGGCGCCGCCGGCGAGCAGCGCGCCGAGCAGGTCCCCCGCGACCCCGCCGACGACCCGTTCCGGCAGGACGAGCACGGCGGCGTCCGCCTGGCCGGTGAGGGCGAGTTCGGGCGCGTAGATCCGGCCGAGCGCGCCGTAGACGGGCGGCAGCAGGTAGAAGGCGCCGATGAGTCCGAGGACGACGAGGGTGGTGCGGCGGGCGGCGCGCCCGTCGGGGCTGGTGTAGAAGCGGACGGCGACGTGCGGCAGGCCCATGGTGCCGAGGAAGGTGGCGAGGATCAGCCCGTAGGTGGCGTACAGGTGGTAGCCGTCGCGACCGCCGGACAGGGGCTGCGACCAACTCGCCGGGTCGGAGCCGGAGGTGGTCCGCTCGGGGACTTCGGCGCCGCGGGGCAGGGTCAGGCTCGTCCCCGCGCCGACCCGGTGCGCGCCCTCGTCCAGGGTGACGCGCTCGTCGGCGTACGCGGTGCCGTCGACGGTCCCGTCGACGGTGAGGAGCAGCGGCCCGGCCAGTTCGATCCGTACGGTGTCGGCGACCTTCACGGTGGTGTGCTCGCGCAGCACGGCGGGGGCGTCGAAGCGGGCGCGGGGCGCGTCCGCGGAGGCCCACGCCCCGATCAGGAACAGCGCGGGCACGAGCAGCGCGGTCAGTTTCAGCCAGTACTGGAACGCCTGGACGAAGGTGATGCTCCGCATGCCGCCCGCCGCGACCGCACCGGTGACGACGACGGCGACCACCACTCCGCCGACCCAGCCGGGGGCCCCGGTGAGGATCTCCAGCGTCAGCCCGGCGCCCTGGAGTTGCGGCAGCAGGTAGAGCCAGCCGATGCCGACGACGAAGAGCGAGGCCAGGCGGCGCACCGCGGCGGACTCCAGCCGGGCCTCGGCGAAGTCGGAGAGGGTGTACGCGCCGGAGCGCCGCAGCGGAGCGGCGACCAGGACCAGCAGCACCAGGTACCCCGCGGTGTAGCCGACCGGGTACCAGAGCATGTCCGGGCCCTGGAGGAGCACCAGGCCCGCGATGCCGAGGAAGGACGCGGCGGAGAGGTACTCGCCGCTGATGGCGGCGGCGTTCAGGCGCGGGCCGACGGTGCGGGAGGCGACGTAGAAGTCCGAGGTGGTGCGGGAGATCCGCAGCCCGAGCCCGCCGATGAGGAGGGTGGCGAGGACGACGACGGTCACGGCCGTCACCGCGTACGTCTGGTTCACCGGGCCCCGTCCGGGCGGTGGGCAAGGGACCTGTGGGGCGGGCGGGGTATGTCGGGATCGGCGGGGGCCGGCAGGCGCGCGGTCACGGTCAGCGGCCTTCCACGAGCCGGGTGAAGTCCCGTTCGTTGCGCTCGGCCCGGCGCACGTACCAGCGGGCGGTCAGCCACATCACGGGGTGCACGGCGACGCCGAGCGCGGCCCACACGAAGGGCTGGGGGGACAGCGCGTGGCCGTCGAAGGCGGCCGGGAGCGCGAAGAGCAGCGGCAGGGTGCCGACGAGCAGGGCGAGGGTGCCCAGGGCGTAGAGCGCGGAGCGCAGTTGGCTGCGCATCAGGGAGCGGACGTACGTGGCGCCGAGGGTGGTCTGTTCGGTGATCTCGGACCGGGCGGGCGCGTGCCCGGGCGCGCGGCGGGTGCCCCGGGGCACTCCGGTGACCACCTCACGGCGGGGCCGCTGCTCTGCAGACATCGTCGTCCGCTCTCTCGCGTCGTCGGTGAGCCGCCACGGGCTCGGTCGGGCGTGGGGCCACGGAGTCTACGCAGGTGGGACTAGCGACGGTAGACGTCGAGGAGGGCCCGGTCGGCACGACCGGCGGGCGTCATCGGCGCTGGCACGGGCCCGTGTCGTTCAGGTCCCGCAGCGCGATCTCCAGTTCGACGTAGGACTCCTCGGCCCTGCGGAAGGCGACTTCGAGTGCGGCCTCGGCGCGCGGGCCGACGAATCCGCGGGCCGACTCCTGGATCCCGTACAGCACGTCGGCCCAGCGCCCGGCGGCGCTCTTGACGGCGGTGAGCCGTGCGTGGACCTCTTGGGAACTGACGGCCGGGGCGTCCGGCAGGCCCCGCAACTCCTTGAGCAGTGCTTCGATGTCGGACATCAGACCCCTTCGCTCTGCGATCAAGGCTAGGCGGGGTCGGGGCGCGCGGCGGGCCCCCGGGCGCCCTCGCTCGGTGGGCGGGGCCGGCGGATCGCCGGACGGGCGTACGGGACGACGAACGGTCGACGGCGCCCGGCGAACGGCGGCCCCTCACGGCGGCGGGTCAGCCGTGGGCCCTGCGCACCAGCAACTCCCTGAGTTGGCGGGCGTGCCGGCGGCTGACGGCCAGCTCCGCCGAGCCGACCCGCACCGTGGTGGCGCCGCCGTCCAGGCGCAGCTCGTCGATCCGGTCCAGGGCGACGAGGTGACTGCGGTGGATGCGGACGAAGCCGCGCGAGGCCCAGCGCTCCTCCAGGGTGGACAGCGGGATGCGGACCAGGTGGCTGCCGTCGGCGGTGTGCAGCCGGGCGTAGTCGCCCTGGGCTTCGACGTAGGCGATGGAGTCGATCGGGACGAAGCGGGTGACACCGCCGAGTTCGACGGCGATCTGGCCGGCGCTGCTCTGGACGGGGCCCGGTGCGGGCGCGGCGGCGGGGCCCTGCGGAAGGTCGGTCTTGCGCGGTTCGCGGGCGGTGGCGACCTGGTCGCGCACCCGTCGTACGGCTTCCGCCAGCCGCTCGCGGCGCACCGGCTTCAGGACGTAGTCCACCGCCTTCAGGTCGAACGCCTGGACGGCGAAGCCCTCGTGCGCGGTGACGAAGACGATCAGCGGCGGGCGGGCGAAGCGGGCGAGCAGCTTGGCCACGTCGAGTCCGGTGAGCCCGGCCATGTGGATGTCGAGGAAGACGACGTCGATGCCGTCGTCGCCGTCGGCTCCGGCGTCGAGGGCGCGGGTGATGCGGCGCAGGGCGTCGGTGGCGTCGGTGGCCCCTTCGGCGCGGGTGATCCGCGGGTCGGAGCGCAGCAGGTAGAGCAGTTCCGCCAGGGCGGGTTCCTCGTCGTCGACGGCCAGTGCGCGCAGCATGGTGCGGAGTGTAGGCGGGGCGGCGGCGCCCGGCCACGGCGCGGATGCGTCTGTTGCGTGGGGACAGGGCCGCCGTTTCCCTGCGGGAGCGTTGGTCTCCACCGGCCGGTGGTGGGCTCGTCACGTAGTTCCCCGCGCCCCTGGAATCCTCTGCCGCCAGCCCTTGGATGACTGACGGGCCGAGCGAATCAGGGGCGCTGGGGGTGTCCCCCCACCACACACACGCCCTCTGGGCGTTGGGGGCGGAACTGCGCGACAGGCCCACCACCGGGCCGCAGACGCAGTGACGACAGCCCGCCGTACGGCGAAACCGCGCTTGCCGAGGCAGAAGGGCCCCACGGACTCCGTGTTCCCGGCCGGCCGGGAACACGGCTGTGCGGGCGGCGCGGGGTGAAGGAATCGCGGAAGAAGGGGGGCTTCCGTGTCGACTTGAGCGCTTTCGGTTTCCGGTACGTATACATCCATGCCACGCGGGGCGGGACGCAGTGGCACACCCGGCGATGTGCGGCGCCGGACATCCGTGTGCACCGACCCTGAGAGGAAGCGAAGACGTCGTGATCATCCCGCAGCGGCACGAGGACGTGGCGGCCTATGCGCTGGGCGTCCTGGAACCCGCGGACGCCCACCGTTTCGAGGACCACCTTGCGAGGTGCGGTCCCTGTCGGGTCAAGCTGTCCGGGTTCGCCGCGACCGTCGGAGCGCTGCGGGAACTCGCGGCGCTCGGCCCGGCCGGCGTCGACACCGCCATGCCGCCGCCGTCGCGGCGCCGGCTGGTCCAGGAGGTCGGGCGGGCGCGGCGGCGAGCCCGCATGCGTCGGCGCAAGGTCGTGGTGGCGGTGCTCGCGCTGGCGTTCGCGGTGCTCGTGGGGGCGTACGCGGCCCGACCGCCCGGGAAGCCGGCCCCGGCGCCGCGCAGTGCGGCCGGGGAGCGGCTCACGGCCGTCGACGCCGGCACGGGCGTCACGGCGTGGGCGGCGGTGACCGACCGCGGCTGGGGTACGGAGGTGGAGTTACGGCTCGCCGGACTGCGCGGGCCGGCGGCGTGTCGGCTGGTCGCGGTCGGCCGCGACGGCGTCGAACACCCCGTGCTGAGCTGGCGGGTGCCGCCGCAGGGCCACGGCACGGGGGCGCCGGACGGCGGCGCCGCGCTGGAGGTCCAGGGCGGTACGAACGTCCCGTCCTGGGAGATCGACCGCTGGGAGGTCCGGGAGGACGGCACGGGACGTCTCCTGGTGACCCTGCGGAGCTGAGGACGGGCGGACGGGACGGCGCCGGCTACTTCAGCAGGCGCGACATCCGGCGGTCGGCGAGGGGCTTGCCGCCGGTCTGGCAGGTCGGGCAGTACTGGAGGGACGAGTCGCTGAACGACACCTCGCGGATGGTGTCCCCGCACACCGGGCACGGCTGCCCCGTCCGTCCGTGCACCCGCAGCCCGCTCTTCTTCTCCGCCTTCAGCCGCCCGGCCGCCACGCCCCGCGAGCGTTCCAGCGCCTCCCCGAGGGTGCTGCGCAGCGCCTCGTACACCGCGGTGACCTCCTCCTCGTCGAGGTTCTGCACCGGTTTGAACGGCGACATCTTCGCCGCGTGCAGGATCTCGTCGCTGTACGCGTTGCCGATCCCGGCGATCAGGCCCTGGTCGCGCAGGGCGCCCTTGATCTGGCGGCGCTCGTCGGCGAGCAGCGCCGCGAAGGCGTCCCGGTCGAAGTCCGCGGCCAGCGGGTCGGGGCCGAGCCGGGCCACCCCGGGGACCTGCGCCACGTCCCGGACGAGGTGGACGGCGAGCCGTTTCGTGGTGCCCGCCTCGGTGAGGTCGAAGCCGGCGCCGGAGGCGAGGACGGTGCGCAGGGCGAGCGGCCCCTTGCCCGGGCGCGGCGGCGCGGCCGGGAACTCGTCGCTCCAGCGCAGCCAGCCCGCGCGGGCCAGGTGGATCACCAGGTGCAGCCCGCCCGCGGTGATGTCCAGCCACTTGCCGTGCCGCTGCACGGCGGTGACGGTGGCACCCTCGACGGCGGTGAGCGGCGGGTCGTACGTCTTCAGGACGCTGATGTTCAGCGGGAGGACGCGGGCGATCTCCTGTCCCGTCAGATGGGTGTCGAGGAACTCTCTCAGGGATTCCACTTCGGGCAGTTCCGGCATGCGTCCAGGGTGCCGCAGCGGGCGGGAAGCCGCAGGTTCACGGGGTGCCCAGCCCGTGGACACGCTGCGCGGTCAGGGTGAAGACCTCGTTCCGCTCAGGGAGGCTGAGGTGCTCGGTGAGGGCACGGGCCACGACCAGCGTGCGCACAGCGGTTCGCCGGGCGTGCGCTGTCGCACCGTGCCGCGTCCCCTCGCCGTGGACCCGCCGAACGACGGTCGGTTGCTCCGGGTGCTCACCCGCCCAGCCGCATGTTCATCGGATCACTTCCCCTGTCGACGGCGAGGAAGCGGCCGAATTCCGGTACCTGCCGGCCATCAGTCCGATGTCTCCCGACCTCCGTCGATCGCGGCCAGCTCCGTCAGCTCCTCCCGCATGCCCACCGCGATCCGGTCCACGTCGGGCACGGCCTTGCCGTCGACCACCAGCCCCACGTGGACCTGTCCGCCGTACTGCGTCAGCGCCACCGCCAGCGACTGGCCGCGCGCCAGGGGCGCCATCGGATAGAGGGAGTGCAGCGGGCAGCCGCCGAGGGAGAGTTCCGTACGGGGCAGCGGCACGCTGGTCACCAGCAGGTCGAAGAGCATCCGCGCGGCGCCGCCCGCCAGCGGCGCCCCGAAGCGGTGTGCGACCGGGGGCAGTTGGTCGGCGATGACCGCGAGCGCCCCCGCGCCGCGCAGCGGCCCGGCCTCCTTGTTGCGGTCCATCGCGGTGCGCACGGCGGTGAGCCGCAGGCCCGGATCGGGCTCCCCGACGGGCAGGTCGAGAAGGTACGCCGAGAGCTCGTTGCCGGGGCCGAGCGGGGCACCCGGCCGCCGTCTCGATACGGGGACCAGGGCGCGCGGCCCGTCCGGCGGCGGGCTCTCGCCGCGCTCGACGAGCCAGCGGCGCAGTCCCCCGGCGACCGTGGCGAGCAGCACGTCGTTGGAGGTGCCGCCGACCGCCTTGCGCACCAGCCGCACCTCCTCCAGGTCGAGGACGGCGGTGCCGAGGCGCCGCGTGCCGCTGGCGGCGGCCGACAGCGAGGGCAGCCCCCGCGGGTCGAGCCGGCTGGCGCGGACGAGGGAGGCGCCGACGCCGACGGCCAGGTGCAGGTCGTCGATGCGGTCGCGGGCGGTGCCGACGAGCCGGCCGGGGTCGCGGAACCAGGGGCGCTCGGGCGGCTGCGGCGCCCGGCGCATCCGCGCCCGGGCCCGCGCCCGCACTCCCCGCGGATCCGCGACCTCGTCGAAGATGCCGGAGCCGATGGCGACCGCGCGCATCCCGTCCGCGAGGGCGTGGTGCAGCTTGACGAGGACGGCGAAGCCGCCGCCGGCCGCGCCGGTGATCAGATACATCTCCCAGGGCGGCAGGCCGCGCTCCAGGGGGCGTTCCATCAGTCCGCCGGCGAGCGCGGTGGCGCCGGCCGCGAAGTCCTCGGCGGGCAGCCGGATCCGATGGAGGTGGCGGGTGACGTCGAAGTCCTTGTCGACGGACCAGGCCGCCCCGCCGAGGGGCAGCAGAACGTCGTGCACCCTCCTGCGCAGCCGGCGGATCGCGCTGGTGCGGCTCGCGAGCAGGTCGAGGAGGTCGTCGTCGACGGGTGGTGCGTCGTCGGCGGGGGCGAAGAGGGCGAGCGCGCCGAGGTGTATCGGGTGGCCGACGGACTCCATGCGCCAGAACGCCAGGTCGAGGGGGGCGAGGGGCTCGCTGGTCACGGTGTCCTCACGTCTGTACCTCCGGTCCTCTGGTTCCTCTCACTACAGCCAATCCTCACGATCAGTCACGTTCAAGTGCGATCGTTTCACGGACAGTTAACACAGTTGCCGGACACGCTTCGCTGTCACGGACCCGTTACGTCCGGCCGTCGCCCCCGAAGCGCGTCGGGGTGCCGCGTCACCGGTTCGGCACGGCGAACTCGCACCACACGCTCTTTCCGCTGCCCCGTGAGTCCACGCCCCAGGCGTCCGTCAGCCGGTCCACCAGCAGCAGGCCCCGACCCGAGACCCCGGACTCCCCCGCGTCCCGGCGCCGCGGCAGCGCGCTGGAGAGGTCTTCGACCTCCACCCGCAGCCGGCGCTGCGACCCGGACAGGATCCGTACGGTGACGCTGGCCCCGCCGTCGGTGTGCATCAGGGCGTTGGTGGTCAGCTCGTCCGCGACCAGCTCGATCTCCCCGGCGCGCGCCCGGCCGCCCCACGCCTCGGCCGCCGAGCGCACCATCCGACGGGCCGAGCGCAGCGCCTGGGGGTCGTTCTGGGCGACGTACTGCTGGAGCCGGCCGCCGGACTGCGGGGTCAGCGCACCACGTCGACGCAGCAGCAGGAGGGCGACGTCGTCGTCACCGCCGCGTTCGTCGACGACCTCGCACAGGCGGTCGGCGAGTTCCTGGATGTCGCGGGGGCCGTTGCGCACCAGCGCGGTGAGCTGCTGCATGCCGTCGTCGAGGTCGGCGCCCGGCAGCTCCACCAGGCCGTCGGTGTACAGCAGCAGGGCCTGCCCCGGGTCCAGTTCCACGGTCGTGACGGGGTAGTCCAGCCGGCCGAACTCGGCCGACAGCCCGAGCGGCATCCCGCCGTCCACCGGGATCCGCCGGCAGCTCCCGTCGGTGTCGCGCAGCAGCGGGTCCACGTGTCCGGCGCGCACGACCTGGACGACTCCGCTGGACAGGTCCGCCTCCGCGTACAGACAGGTGGCGAAGCGGTCGGTGTCCAGTTCGTGCAGGAAGGCCGACGCGCGGGCCATCACGGTCGCGGGCGCGTGGCCCTCGGCGGCGTAGGCGCGCAGCACGATCCGCAGCTGCCCCATCACCGCCGCCGCGTCCGTGTCGTGGCCCTGGACGTCCCCGATGACGGCGCCGACGCGTCCACCGGGCAGCGGGATGACGTCGTACCAGTCGCCGCCGATGTCCCGGCCGATGCGCGCCGACCGGTAGCGGACGGCGATCTGCGCACCGGGCACGTCCGGGATCCGGCGCGGCAGCATGGCCTGCTGGAGCCCTTCGGCGAGGTCGTGCTCCTGGTCGTAGAGCACCGCCCGCTGCACGCTCTGCGCGATGGTGCTGCCGAGCGCGATCAGCACGTTGCGCTCCGCCGGGGTGAAGCCGCTGCGGTCGTTGTAGAGCAGGCCGAAGGCGCCGATCGGCCGTCCCTGGGCGATCAGCGGCAGATAGGCGGCGGCCTCGATGTCCAGGTCCTCGATGTGCGGCCACAGGATCGGGTACGAGTCGGCGAAGTCCCGCGGGCCCTCGATGAAGCGGGGCGCCAGCGTGCGGATCACCTCGCTCATGGGGTACTGCTCGTCCACCCTGGTGAAGCGGGTGCCGGGGACGAAGGCTTCCTCGGGCCCCTCGGCGACCAGGTGGATCCGGCCGCCGGGCTCCAACAGGCCCATGACCAGGCTGGTGGCGCCGAAGATCTCCAGGCCGTGGACGTCCTTGAGGACGTCGATGACGTCCTGGACGGTGCGGGCGTGGGCCAGCGCCGCCGTGGTGGCCTCGACCACGCTGGTCTGCCAGCGCCGCTCGTTGTCGGCCGCAAAGCGCGCCGTGGCGTCCGCGAGTTCGACCGTGGCGTCCCGGACGATGCCGATGACGCGCACCGGGCGGCCTTCGGCGTCGCGCCGCACGCAGCCCTGGGAGTGGGTCCAGCGCAGGCCGCCGTCGCGGCGGCGGATGCGGAAGTACGCGCCGTAGTTCTCGCTGCTGTTCTTCAGCGCCTGGGCCACCAGCGCGTCGAGCCGGGCCGCGTCCTCGGAGGGCATCCGGGCCATCAGGGTGGCGCGCCGTCCGTCGTACTCCTCGGGCTGCATGTCGAGCACGTGGTGGGCGGGTTCGTCGAGGTGCATCAGGCCGCTCGCCAGGTCCCAGTCGAAGCTGCCCATCCGGTTCAGCGTGAGGCTCGTGTCCGGTCCGGCAGGCCAGTCGTCGGGTAGCGTCGGCGCCCCCGCTGCCCGATCAACCATGCGGCCACTCTGCCATCATTTGTCGGATTCTTCGACTGGTTGCGGGAGCGCTAGGTCCTGTCTGGAGTTCCAGCGCGGGAGAAGGAGCGGCGACTGGTGCCGTCGAGTCCAAGGCGGAGGAGGGAGCCGACGCGGAGTGTCGGCGAGTGACGACAACGCCGGAGGCGGCGGTGCCGGGCGTCGCGACGCCGCGGGGGAACTCCAGACAGGACCTAGGGAACGTCCGGAGTCTCAGGCGGCGACCCCGCCCGCGCCGGGGCCGGCCTGATCGGCGCCCTGGAAGAGAACGCCCTCGTCAGAGGGGATGTCCATGCCGCCGGCGTCGAGGAGGTCGAGGTCGAAGGGGTCGAGGGAGTCCAGCGGGTCCTGCGCGTCCGCGGAGTCGCCCGAGCCCACGGAGTCGGGGGCGTCGAAGGGGTCGAGCGGGTCCACCGGGTCGTTGAGGGCTTCGGCGTCGGCGCCGTCCTGGGCCGGCGGCACCAGCGCACCGCCCGGATCCGACTCCTCGGCCTGCGGCTCCGGGTTCGGCTCCGAGGGGTACGCGTAGATGTCGTCGGGCGACACGGGCGGCACCACGTCGGGGCGCCGGTCGTCCTCGCCGTCCGTGCCGGTGCGCCGGTCGATCCAGGTGTCCTGCGAGACGTCCACGATCACCAGGCTGTCCAGGTCCTGGGTGGTGGGCTTGACGACCACCACCCGGTCCAGCCGGTAGCCGTGCCACGGAGTGCCCTTCTGGATCACCCCGCCCTTGACCGCCACCGGTGAGGCGAGCGGGGTGCCGGACGCACAGCGCACCCGCGGCGCGCCGCGCTGGTCCACCAGCACGGCGGTGCCGGCCTGGAGCACCGCCTGCCGGGCGGCCGTCGCCTTGCCGTCCCGGAAGCCGCGGCTGGTGACCCGGGTGTCGGCGCGCAGCACCACGGGGGTCAGGTCGCGCAGGAAGCCGGCGAGGTCCTTCTGCGAGACGTCGGCGCCGTCCGCGAAAGCGCGCGCCTTCTTCCCGTCGGCGCGCAGCAGGGTGATCTGCTGCTGCACGTCGCAGCTGCCGACCGACTCCGTGCCGCCGTACAGGCCGGGGGTGGCACCGGAGAGCACGCGCAGGGTCTGGCCGCGGGTGGGCTTCTGGCTCCCGATGGCCGCCGGCACGACGGGCTCGGGCACCGGCGCGGCCAGCGCCCGCGCGGTCGTCGCCGTGTACGGATCGGGCCCCTGTTCCGTCGCGGGCTGGAGGAAGACCTCCTCGTCCCTGTCCGTCTCCGGTGCGCCGTCGCCGCCGCAGCCGGACACGAGGAGCCCGAGAGAGCCGACGGCGAGGAGCGCGGTGGCCGACGTCCATCGACGGCGGGCGGACCACCGGTCGCGGTCGGTCGGGTGACGACGGGCGGTCCACCGACGACGAATGGGGCCCACGAACATCTCCCGCCTCTTCACGCGCTGTAGCTCACCTGGCTTCGACCTGCCCCCACGGTGTGCCGGACACCGCACCACCCGCGACTTGAACACGTTCAAGTCGGCACATAGGCTCGGCCGTCAGGGGGATCAGCTCGATGGGACCCGGGGGTGGCAGTGGAGTTGTCCGTGCTGGTCAACCTGGTCGCGCGGCTACGCGACCGACTGTCGCGCAGCCGTCGGCGCACCCCCTCCGTCAGGCCCGCGCCCATTCGGCGCACGCTGACGTACCCGCAGGTCGGAGCGGCCCGACTGGGGCCGCTGCCCGACGGCTACCACCATCTGCACCACACCACCCGCATCGGCCGGGGCCGGGCGGCGTACGAGAGCGCCGCCGACGCCGTCATGAGCTGGCGGATGCACCGGAACTCGGGCGTCCGACTGCGGACCCCGGCGCCGCGCGCGGAACCGGGCGTACGGGTCGCGGTGTCGATCGGCCTCGGACCGGTCCGGCTCACCGCGCCCTGCGAGATCGTCTGGACCGTGCACGACCGCCGGCGCACCGGTTTCGGGTACGGCACGCTCACCGGCCACCCCGAGTGCGGTGAGGAGTCCTTCGTCGTCGACATCCGCGACGACGGATCGGTCTGGTTCACCGTGCTGGCCTTCAGCCGACCGGCCCGCTGGTACACCCGCCTCGCCGGCCCCCTGGTGCCGCCGTTCCAACGGGCGTACGCCCGCCGGCTCGGTCGTACGGTGCGGCGGCTGACGACGACGCCCTCGGCGTTCGATACTGGACGTGATGGAGTGGTTCGGTGACGACGCCTACTGGCTGAGCCGGCTGGTCTTCCAGCGGGCCCTGGCCGCCGTCTACGTGGTGGCGTTCCTCAGCGCCGCCCTCCAGTTCCGGGCGCTGATCGGCGAGAAGGGCATGCTCCCCGCCCCCGCCCTGCTGCGCCGCGTCCCGTTCCGGCACGCCCCGAGCGTCTTCCATCTGCACTACTCCGACCGCTTCTTCGCCGGCTGCGCCTGGGCGGGCGCGGCCGGAGCCGCGGCCCTGGTGACGGGCGCGGCGGACGGGCTGCCGCTCGCGGTGGCCATGGCCTGGTGGGCGGCGCTGTGGGTGCTGTACCTGTCGATCGTCAATGTGGGACAGACCTGGTACGGCTTCGGCTGGGAGTCACTGCTGCTGGAGACCGGCTTCCTCGCGGTCTTCCTCGGCAACGACCGCACCGCTCCCCCGGTCCTGGTGCTCGTCCTGTTGCGGTGGGTGCTGTTCCGGGTGGAGTTCGGCGCCGGGCTGATCAAGTTGCGCGGCGACCGTTGTTGGCGCGATCTGACCTGTCTGTACTACCACCACGAGACCCAGCCGATGCCGAATCCGCTGAGTTGGTTCTTCCACCGGCTGCCGCGTCCGCTGCACCGGGTGGAGGTCGCCGCCAACCACGTGGCCCAACTCGTGGTGCCGTTCGCGCTCTTCACCCCGCAGCCGATCGCCACCGTCGCGGCGGCCCTGGTCATCTGCACCCAGCTGTGGCTGGTGCTCTCGGGCAACTTCGCCTGGCTGAACTGGCTGACGATCGTGCTCGCGCTCTCCGCCGTCGACGGCTCCCTCATCGCCGCGCCGCCCGACCTGCCCGCCCCGCCGACGTGGTACGCCGTCCTGGTCCTCGCGCTCACCGCGCTGGTGCTGGTCCGCAGCTACCGCCCGGCCCGCAATCTGCTCTCCCGGGGGCAGCGCATGAACACCTCGTACGACCCCTGCCACCTGGTGAACTCCTACGGCGCCTTCGGCACGGTGGGCCGGGTGCGCCGGGAGGTGGTGGTGGAGGGCACGGACGAGCCGGTGATCCACCCGGGCACGGTGTGGAAGGAGTACGGGTTCAAGGGCAAGCCGACCGATCCCCGCCGGATGCCGCGCCAGTTCGCCCCGTACCACCTGCGGCTGGACTGGCTGATGTGGTTCGCCGCGCTCTCCCCCGCGTACGCCGGGTCCTGGTTCGGCCCCTTCGTCGAGCGGCTGCTCGACGGCGACCGGGACACCCTGCGGCTGCTGCGGCACAACCCCTTCCCCGACGCCCCGCCCACCTACGTGCGGGCCAGGATCTGGCGCTACCGCTTCACGACGTGGCGGGAGTTGCGGGCCACCGGGGCCTGGTGGCACCGGGACCAGGAGCGGGAGTTCTTCCCACCGACCCGGCTGCGGCGCTGACACGGCCCGTGCCCCCTGCCGCGGGGGCAGGGGGCACGGGCCGTTGCTCAGTCGATGCCGGGCAGGATGTGCGGCTCGGCGAGGTCGTCCTCGTAGCCGGCGAGCCGGATGGGGGCCGAGCGGGCCCACACTTCCAGGCTGCCGAGCTCCTTGGAACGTGCGCTGCGCTCTCGGGTCCGTTCCGGAGGGTGCTTCTCCTGCTGCTTCACGTCTGGTGTCACCGCGCACTCCTCTGTGTCGCGTAACTGGGACAGGGCGATTCGGTCGCGGTGGCGCCGGCTTTCGGGCGGGACCGCAGCCTGGTTGCAGACCTGTCCCAGGACGGCCAAGGGGCTTTCGTGGATCCTCTTGGTGGCGCCCGTACGCCTCAGCGTAACCACATGAGCGCGCGTCTGCTCGATGGGGCCCGTAAACATGTCATTTCAGGCCGCACGTATCGGTGCGGACGTCGGACCTTGACGGGCCCGTGCCCCAACTGTCACACGGTGACGGACCGGCTCACCACTTGGCGGGCGCGTAGTCCTTCAGGAAGCAGCCGTACAGGTCCTCGCCGGCCTCGCCGCGCACGATCGGGTCGTACACCCGGGCCGCGCCGTCCACCAGGTCGAGGGGGGCGTGGAAGCCCTCCTCGGCCAGCCGCATCTTGTCGAAGTGCGGGCGCTCGTCGGTGATCCAGCCGGTGTCGACCGCCGTCATCAGGATGCGGTCGGCGGTGAAGAGCTCCTCGGCGCTGGTGCGGGTGAGCATGTTCAGGGCGGCCTTCGCCATGTTGGTGTGCGGGTGGCCGGCGCCCTTGTAGCCGCGGCTGAACACCCCCTCCATCGCGGAGACGTTCACGACGTACCGACGGCGGGCCGAGGACGCGGCCATCGCCGCCCGCAACCGGCTGATCAGGATGAACGGCGCGGTGGAGTTGCAGAGCTGGACCTCCAGCAGCTCCACCGGGTCGACCTCGGAGACCGTCTGGATCCAGCTGTTGGTGTCGACGAGGTCGGGCACCAGCCCGCCCGCGTCGATCGCCGTGCCGGCCTCGATGCGGGCCGGCGTCGCGGAGCCGGAGACCAGCGCGAGGGAGGTGACGTCCGCCGCGCTCAGACCCTGGCCCGCGGCGCTCGGCAGGGCCGCCACCGAATCCACGGCGCCGCTGCCGAAGGCGCCGATCACCTGCGCCGACGGCAGCTCGCCGGCGGGCAGCGGGGCGGACTCGGCCGCGACCAGTTCCCGGTAGGCCCCCGGGGAGCGGCGCACGGTCTGGGCGGCGTTGTTGATCAGGATGTCCAGCGGCCCCTCGGCGGCGACCGAGTCGGCGAGCGCGACGACCTGCGCCGGGTCGCGCAGGTCGATGCCGACGACCTTCAGCCGGTGGATCCACTCGTCGCTGTCCGGCATCGCCTTGAAGCGGCGGATGGCGTCGTTGGGGAAACGGGTGGTGATGGTGGTGTGCGCGCCGTCCCGCAGCAGCCGCAGCGCGATGTACATCCCGATCTTGGCGCGTCCGCCGGTGAGCAGGGCGCGGCGGCCGGTCAGGTCGGTGCGGGCGTCGCGCCGGCCCCGGTTGAAGTCGGCGCACTCGCGGCAGAGCTGGTGGTAGAAGGCGTCCACCTCGACGTAGCGCGCCTTGCAGACGTAACAGGACCGCGGGCGCTGCAGTATGCCCGCGAGGTCCCCGACGCTGGTGGAGGACGGCAGCAGCCCCTCCGTCTCGTCGTCGATCCGCTGGGCGGAGCCGGTGGCCGTCGCCTCGGTCACGGCCTTGTCGTGCGCGGTCTTCGCGGCCCGGCGCTCCTGACGGCGGCGCTGCTTGACCGTGCGGTAGACGCCCGCGGTCGCCCGGCGGACCGTGATCGCGTCCGGGTGGTCGACCTCCAACGCGTCCAGCTCTTCCAGCACGCTCAGGCAGACGGCCAGCCGCTCCGGGTCGATCCCGGGTCCGAACACGGAGCTGTCCTCTGTCACCGTCATGGGTCTTGCCGTTTCTCGATCGCGGGGCGCGCTGGCCGTTACTGGTCGATACGTGTCGACAGGGTGGTCGCGCCGTCAGGGGTCCGCCGGACGTGTTCGCCAGGAGGAGGTTTCAAAAGCGCAACTGTACTGAGCGGTCGAGTGCGGGCCAAATGGGGGAGGTCGCCGCGACCGGGACCGGCGCGCTCAGCCGCGGGCCCCCGCCGTCGGGGGCGCGTCGAAGGTGCAGTCGCCGCAGAGTCCGCCCCCGGCCCGGTAGTACAGACAGCAGCTCGTGCGCCGCATCGCGGGGCCGCGGACGGTGCCGGCGAGGTCGGGGTGGGCGAAGAGGCCGGCCGCCAGCGCCCGGGCCCGCTCGACGACCTCGGGCCGGCCCCGGGCGCCGGCCCAGGTGTCGAGTTCGCGCACGGCCCCGGCGAGCGCCGAGCCGGCGTTGCCCCACAGCAGCCGGGGCGAGATCCGGGTGTCCCGGCGCAGCGCCGTCGCCAGGGGTACGAGGTGGTCGCGCTGCACGACGTCGCGGATCGCGGCGACGGAGGCGGGCCGGCTGCGGACCTCCGTGAGCACCAGGTCGTCGGGGGACGAGCGGTCCGGGGTCCAGTACAGCCGCTCGGGGTCCAGTACGGGAACCAGGCCGTGCAGGGCGGCCGAGCCGAGGGCGACGGACCACAGCCGGGCGGCGAGCCCGAGGTGGGCGATGGAGGCGGCGACGCGCCGCTCCCGTGCGCCGAGCCGGGTGGCCACCAGGTCGACACGCAGAGTGAGGGGGGCGCCGTCGCCCCCGTAGATCCCGGCGAGCGGAGTCCCGCCGTCCGGCTCACCGGTGCGCAGCGCGAAGAAACCGCCGACGGACGCCACCTCGTGCCGCTGATCCGGACGCATTCCGCAGGTCACCCCCTTGTCGTTATCAGATCCATTCACAGGTCTCATTGATCGTCAAGGCCGCCCGGAGGGCCTGGTTCCGCGTCGGTCCGGTTCTTTCTCCACCCGGGCTGACCTGCGACGAAGACTTCAGTAGCACTTTGGTCCCATGGTCGTACTCCGTCGGCAGTACGACCAAGTGCCTGCTCAAGGACGACGACGGGAGGACATTTTGGAGAGATCGTAGGGAGTATGAGTCCCCTTGCGCTGGCGGTGCTGCTCTCCCTGGTCTCCGCGGTCGCCTATGCGGCCGGGGCGATCGTGCAGGAGCAGGTCGCCGCATCCACCGCCGCCCGGCCCTACGCTCCGTTGCACCACGCCGGGTGGTGGGGGGCCGTCGCCCTGAACGGCACCGGTGCGCTGTTGCACGTCGTCGCCCTGGCGTACGGCCCGCTGAGCGTGGTGCAGCCGCTCGGCGCGCTGACGATCGTGTTCGCCCTGCCGATGGCCGCGATGTTCGTGGGGCGGCGGGCCGGGGCGACCGCGTGGCGCGGCGCGCTGCTCGCCACGATCGGCCTCGCCGGGCTGATGTCGCTCAGCGGCAACACGGACTCCGGGTCGCTCGGGTCGGGCGAGCGCGGGGTGCTGGCGGCGGTGACCTTCGGCGTCGTCGCGCTGGTCTTCCTGGTGGCGCAGACCATCCACCGGCCGGTGCTGCGCAGCGTGCTGCTGGCGACCTGTGCGGGCGTGGCGTTCGGCATCGCCTCGGTGTTCACCAAGACGGTGGCGGTGGACTGGGAGTGGTCCGCGCCGCTCGCCCAGTGGTCCAGCCTGCTCACAGTGGCGGTGCTGGCGATCGGCGGGCTGCTGCTGTCGCAGGCCTCGTACCGCGGCGCGGGGCTCGCCGCGCCGCTGGCGACCGTGACGGTGGTCAATCCGGTGGTCGCGGCGGCCGTCGGCGTGACGATGTTCGGGGAGACGTTCCGCTACGGGTTCGCCGGCACGCTGCTGGCCATGGGCTTCGGCGCCATGGCGGCGGCCGGGCTGGTCCTGCTGACCGTCGAGCGGATGAGCGCTGCGGGGCGCGAGGCGGCTGTTGCGGCCCAGGACGCGGCCGAGGTGGACACGGAGGCCGGGGCGGCGGCGGAGGACGCGCAGGGCGCGGTCGTGGCGGAGGCGCTGGCGCAGCCGGTGCAGCCGGTGCAGCCGGTGCAGCAGCGGGACGCGGCAGGGGACGCCGACGAGGGCGTGGACGGCAAGGACCCCGCTCAGCACGCGCACCGCGCTGATGACGGGGTGGGCGGCGCCGCGCTCGTGGAGGGGCGGGCGCCGGCCGGCGCCCGCGCCGTGACCCCCGCCGCCGTTCGCATCGCGGAGCAGCGGAGGTCCGGTTTCCGTACGTGCCGCAGCGGGCGGCCGAAGAACCGCAGCTCCGTGGAGCGCCGCCCGGCCCCCGCGCCGGGCCCGGACCTCACCACGTCCCCGGCGCAGCGCTCAGAGCGTGACGCCGCCCGACCTGAGGTAGGCCACGGGGTCGATGTCAGCCCCGTATCCCGGTCCCGTGCGGACTTCGAAGTGAAGATGGGGCCCTGAGCTGTTGCCGGTGGAGCCGGAGCGCCCGATGCGCTGACCGCTGGCCACCTGCTGCCCGGAGCGCACGGTCAGCGCCGACAGGTGTGCGTACTGGCTGTACTTGCCGTCGGTGTGCCGGATGACGACCTGATAGCCGTAGGACCCGGCCCACCCGGCCGAGATGACGCGCCCGGGGGCGACGGACTTGACCGAGGTGCCGGTGGGGACGGGGAAGTCGACGCCGGTGTGGTAGCCGCTGGACCAGGCGGTGCCGGCCTTGCGATACGGGGTGCCGGTGGAGGCGTCCACGGGGGCGCTCATGCCCGCCTTCTGGGTCGGCCGATCGGCGGACCTGTTGGTGGACGCGGCGGGCTTGGTGCGGGTCTCGGCGGCACGCACCGGCTTGGTCGACGGCTTGGTGACCTTCTTCTCGACCTGCCGCGGCTTTGCGGCCTGCTCCGTCTTCTCGGTCTTGGGAGCGCTCTTTGGCTTCTCGGCCTTCTTCTGGAGCTTCTTCTCCGGGGCGGCCTCGGGCTTCGGGGTCTGCTGCCGGGGGGTCGTGCCGGGCGAGGCCGGCTTCCCCTCGGTCTTGGGCGCCGCCATCCGGATGACGAGCCGCTGGCCGGGGATGATCAGGTCCGGGTCGGAGCCGACGGTGGCCCGGTTCATCTCGTACAGCCGCGGCCAACCGCCCTGTATGTCCTTCTGCACCGCGATCCGGGAGAGCGAGTCGCCCCGGGCCACCGTGTAGCCCTCGCGGTGGGTGGGCACCGTCGTCGGGGTCGCCTTCGGCGGCGTCGACTGCTTCTGCAGCTTGTTCCCCTGCGGGGTGGCCGTCCGCTGGCCGCTCCCGGACGCGGTCGCCTTGCGCTCGCCCTGCGCCGCGGCTCCCTGTGTCGACTGCCGGCCGTCGGGCGTGATGTTCGGCGCGTCCCCTCCGCGGGTGAGCCCGGAGCGCACCGAGCAGGAGGGCCAGGCCCCGGGGCCCTGTCCCTTGAGGACCCGCTCGGCTATCGCGATCTGCTGGTCCTTGCTGGCCAGGTCCGCGCGCGGCGCGTACTCCCGGCCGCCGTGGGCGTCCCAGGTGGACTGGGTGAACTGGAGTCCGCCGTAGTAGCCGTTACCTGTGTTGATCTTCCAGTTGTTCGTGGACTCGCAGGCGGCGACCTTCTCCCAGACGTCCACCGACGCCGCCTGGGCGGTCCCCGCGCCGATCAACGGCAGCGCCATTCCCGCACCACCGGCGGTGAGGGTGAGCGAGGCGCGGTTGATGCGGCTCGGCTGTTGCCGGCGGTGCCGACCGGTTGCGGCCATGGAGGTCTCCCCCTACGTACAGGCAGAACGACAGATAACAAGAAGGTCACATACCAAGCGGTCAACTTAAGTGCTGCGCACGGACGATGACAAGGGCTCAATCCCCGCGCACGGGGCGCAGCGGGGGCGGAAGTCCACGGGGCGGGTCCGGGGACAGCGCCGCCGCCCGTCGCGCCATCGGGACGAAAATCGCCGGGACCGGGGAAATTTTCCCTGCCAGCCCGGGATTGATGATCGGTGAACGGTCGGGCCGCAACCACGCCGGACGCGCGTGCGCCCCCGGTCCCCACGGACACGCATCCGTACGACGACGCATACGACGGACACATCAGGAGCAGTGATGGACGCTACAGCCCAGATCGGTGTCACCGGACTCGCGGTGATGGGCCGCAACCTCGCCCGCAACCTCGCCCGCAACGGCCTCACGGTGGCGGTGCACAACCGCACGGCGGCCAGGACCCGGGCGCTGGTGGAGGAGTTCGGCGACGAGGGCGCCTTCGTCCCCGCCGAGTCCGCCGAGGAGTTCGTCGCCGCGCTGGAGCGTCCGCGGCGGCTGGTCGTCATGGTGAAGGCGGGCGAGGCGACCGATGCGGTGATCGAGGAGTTCGCGCCGCTGCTGGAGGGGGGCGACGTCATCATCGACGGCGGCAACGCCCACTTCGCCGACACCCGCCGCCGGGAGAAGGAGCTGCGCGAGCGCGGCATCCACTTCGTCGGGGTCGGGATCTCCGGCGGCGAGGAGGGGGCCCTGCACGGCCCGAGCATCATGCCGGGCGGCTCGGCCGAGTCGTACGCCTCCCTCGGGCCGCTGCTGGAGAAGATCGCGGCGAAGGCGCCCGACGGCACGCCGACCGTCGCGCACATCGGCCCCGACGGCGCCGGCCACTTCGTGAAGATGGTGCACAACGGCATCGAGTACGCGGACATGCAGCTCATCGCCGAGGCGTACGACCTGCTGCGGAGCGTCGCCGGCTACTCCCCCGCGAAGATCGCGGAGACCTTCCGCTCCTGGAACACCGGCCGGCTGGACTCGTATCTGATCGAGATCACCGCGGAGGTGCTGGCGCACGTGGACGCCGCGACGGGCGAGCCGTTCGTCGACGTCGTCGCCGACCGGGCGGAGCAGAAGGGCACGGGCCGCTGGACCGTACAGATCGCGCTGGACCTCGGCGTGCCGGTGTCCGGGATCGCGGAGGCCGTCTTCGCCCGGTCTCTGTCGGGCCACGCGGACCTGCGCGGGGCTTCGCGCGCGCTGCCCGGCCCGGCGCCGAAGCCGCTGGACGAGGCGGAGGCGGCCCGGTTCGCCCAGCGGGTGGAGCAGGCGCTGTACGCGTCGAAGATCGTCTCGTACACCCAGGGCTTCCACCAGATCCAGGCGGGCAGCGAGGCGTACGACTGGGACGTCGACCCGGGCTCCGTGGCCTCGATCTGGCGGGCCGGCTGCATCATCCGCGCGGCCTTCCTCGACCGGATCCGCGCCGCCTACGACGCCCGGCCCGACCTGCCGAGCCTGCTGTCGGACGAGCAGTTCGCGCAGGAGATCGGGCAGGCCCAGGACGACTGGCGCGAGGTGGTGGCGACGGCGGCCCGGCAGGGCGTGCCGACGCCGGGCTTCGCGGCGGCGCTGGCGTACTACGACGCGCTGCGGGCGCAGCGGCTGCCGGCCGCGCTCACCCAGGGCCAGCGCGACTTCTTCGGTGCGCACACCTACCGGCGCACGGACCGCGAGGGCTCGTTCCACACCCTGTGGGGCGGGGACCGCTCCGAGGTGTCCACCGACTGACGGCCGGGTCGGTCAGGCCGGGCCCGGCGCGGGCTGGGGCTCCGGCTGCGGCTCGGGCGCGGGGTTCGGGTCGGGCCCCGGCTGCGGGATCGGGTCCGGGGGCACCGGCGGCGGCTGCGGCGTCGGTACGGGCCCGGGCAGCGGGCCGGGGTCCGGTCCCGGTGGCCCCGGGGTCGGGATCGGTGAGGGCGGTACGGGCGGCTGGGTCATGCCGGTCCTCCAGGGTCGCCGTCGAATGTGTGGCGAGTACCCCCGTCACGGCAGCGTACCCACCGTTCCGGCGGCACGGCACGGCCGGGAGCGCCGTCCGTGCCGCCGCGGCTCACCACCGTTCGGGGCGCTCCCGCAGCTGCGCCTTCGCCGTGGCCACCAGCTCCGCCGGGGCGGCCGGGGCCTGCTCGGGGTGGCGCTCGGCCCATGCGGCGGCGTACGGGCACAGCGGCACGACCGGCACGCCCTCGCGGGCCGCCATCGCGTAGAACTCGCCCACCAGCGCCCCGGCGATGCCACGGCCCTCGTACTGCGGTTCGACGACGGTGTGCACGGCGACGAGCGCCGCCGGCTCCGCGTCCAGCACGAAGTACGCGATGCGACCGGTGACGCTCCCCTCGTCGTACGCCTCCAGGAGCCCCCGGCTCCGGTCGTCCCGCAGGTCGTGCTTCCGCTCGTCGGCCATGGCCGCCTCCTCTGGTCCTTCCGGACCTTCTCGTCCTTCTCGTCCTGTGGACGGACTCGCCCTGTGGACGGAACGATCAGATCACGGCGGCGTGCGGGCTGCGCTCGGTGCGGCTCCCCGGGACGGGGGCTCCGGCGTCCGTGCCCGTGGCCACGATGCGGTTGTCCGCGTCGACGTGCACCACCGAGGGCACCAGCGAGCGGGCCTCGGCGTGGTCCACCTGGGCGTAGCTGATGAGGATGACGAGGTCACCGGGGTGGACGAGATGGGCGGCGGCGCCGTTGATCCCGATGACGCCGGAGCCGCGCTCGCCCTCGATGACGTACGTCTCCAGCCGGGCGCCGTTGGTGATGTCCACGATGTGGACCAGCTCGCCGGGCAACAGGTCGGCCGCGTCCATCAGATCGGCGTCGATGGTGACCGAGCCGACGTAGTGCAGATCGGCCTGGGTCACCGTGGCGCGGTGGATCTTGGATTTAAACATGGTGCGCAGCATGGAAATGCTCCTGGTTTTGGGCTCCCTGCCTGCGTTATTGCAGGTCAAGTGCGTTCGCTCAGCCTACAACGAGTGACGTGCCTGGGGCAGCCCTCCCATGGCTGCCGGCCCGGACGCGGTGCGTCCGGGCCGGCGGTTGTTCGATGGCGACGATCAGGCGATCAGCTCGTCGGTGGGGAACCCCCATCCGCTCTTGACCCGGGCCGCGAAGGGGCCGGAGCCGGCGAGGGATCCGGTGCCGGCGTAGAACCAGACGTCGCCGGCGGCGTCGCGGGCGAGGAGGTCCGGCTTCCCGTCGCCGTTCACGTCACCGGGGGCGGCCACGGCGTTGTAGACCTGCCAGCTGAAGCCGACCTCCGTCGGGGTGCCGAGAGAGCCGGTGCCGGTGCCCGGGTAGGCCCAGAGTTCACCGGCGGCGTTCCGCGCGAGGACGTCCGGCTTTCCGTCGCCGGTCACGTCGCCGGGGGCGAGGACGAGGTTGTGGATCTGCCAGCCGTGGCCGATCTGCGCCTTGGGGCCGACTTCGCCGTTGCCCGTGCCGGGGACCAGGTACAGCTTGCCGTCGTCGAAGCGCGCGACGAGGTCCCGCTTGCCGTCGCCGTTCATGTCGCCGGCGGACACCAGCGAGGTGGTCGGGCCCCAGCCCCAACCGACCTTGCGCGGTGGGATGAAGAAGAGTTCCGTGCGGTGTCCGGGGTAGAAGTACAGGTCGCCGGCGGCGTCGATCGCGTACAGGTCGGCGTGGCCGTCGCCGTCGTGGTCGCCGCCGCGGGCGATGTGCCGCATGCCGCTCCAACCGGCACCCACCTTGCAGTGCAGGGCCTGCAAGGTGCCGTCGGCCCGGCCGAAGTGCCGCCACAGGTCGCCGGCCGAGTCGCGGCGCAGCAGGTCGGCCCGGCCGTCGGCCGGGTTGTTGCAGAAGTCCCAGGAGGCCGCGCCCCGGTAGGGATAGTGGTCGGAGATGGCGGCGTCACGGGGCAGCGCGTCGGCCGCGACGTTCTTGAAGTGGCTCTCGCTCAGGAAGATGTAGTCCAGCTTGGCCTCGGGGTCCGTGCCCTTGGCGCGCAGCGTGGGCTCGCCCGACCGGCAGCGCGGCGGCAGGGGCGTGGCCGCCCTGCAGGTGGCGTCGTAGTAGTCGGTGTCCGTCGAGTCCGCCTCGATGAACTGGCCCGAGCCCGGGCCCTCGGGCTTGCTGTAGATGCTGTCCAGCGTGGTCGAGCGCGGCGCGGTTGCCTGGGTGTGGTCGTCGTGCCGGGGGTTGAAGTCACCGCCGAGCACCATCGGGATGCCCTCCGCGCTCCACTCCTTCGCCTTCTTGGCCACTTCGCCCGCCTGCGCCTTGGTGACCTTGCCGTCGTACGAGTACAGGTGCACCGAGCAGGCCCGGGTCAACCGTCCCTGCAAGGGCGTGTCGATGCAGGCGGTGCGCCAGTCCGTCGCCTTCGTCGGGTCCTCAAGACCCGTCGTCAGGTCGATGGACTGCCGGTTGGACACCGGCGCCTTGGACAGGACCGCGATCCCGAACGGGCCCTCCAGTCCGGTTGCCTTGCACAGGTCCTTCTCGCGCGGGTCCTGCCCCGGCCGCTTCATCACGACGAAGTGCCCGGTGTAGCCGTGGTTCGCGAGCCTCGTCAGCAGGGCGTCGTACTGGGACTGGCAGACCTCCTGGAGGAAGAGCAGGTCCGTCTTCCACGCCAGCGTCTCGTGGGCGATCTTCCCCACCCGCTGCGTCACCTCGTCCGACAGCGTGCAGTCGTCCGTGATGTCACTGCTGCCGCAGATGTTGTACGTGAGGAAGCGCAGGACCGGTGCCGTGCTGGGTGAGACGGTGTCGGCGGTGGCCGACGGGGCGAGGCCGATGAGCCCCGCCATGGACATCAACATGACCAGAAGTGCGCGCCATCGCATGCTCGTCCTTTCGTCGTTCCTTCGGCTTTCTGTCACGTGCTCGGCCGTCTCGGTGCTCGACGGCCCGGTGCGGGTGAGAACAGGGAGGGGAACCTGCTCGGAGCGCCCTGCCGCATCAGACGTTCCGGGCCACCCGGGACCACTTCTCGTCCGCCGCTCCGTTGCAGGTCCACTGGATCAACTGGGATCCCTTGGTCGCGTTCGCGCCGATGCCGAGGCAATGGCCCGAGTAGACGTTCCGCAGTTCGCCGGTCTGCGGCGTCCACCACCACTTCTCGTCGACCGCGCCGTTGCAGGTGTACTGGATGATCCCGGCACCCGGAGCCAGGCTCGATCCGGTGCCCATGCACTTCCCGGAGTGGGCGTTGCGCAGGAAGTAGGCGCGGTTGCCGTGGGAGTCGGTGGTGTCCTCGAACAGCCAGCGTTCGTCCTGGGCGTGGTTGCAGCCCCACTGGATGACCTTCGCGCCGTTGGCGATGCCGCTGCCCACTCCGGCGCAGAGCGCGCTGTGGTCGTTGCTCAGGGGAAGGGCTGCGTCGGCCTCCCGGGGGCGCAGGGAGAAGACCGTGCGTTTGCCGGTGAGTTCGTTCGAGCCCCAGAGGCGCCCGGAGGTGTGGGCGTAGGACAGGTTCTGGGTGAGTGCCGGTGAGCGGGTCAGCACGGTCGGGGAGATTCCCGGTCTGGCCTGCCAGATGCAGGAGTAGCTGCCCTGGTCGGAGGTGTCGGCGTCGCCCAGGTAGCCGTCGGGGCACTGCCCCGACACGTAGTAGTGGGTGCCGTCGGTGGCCACGCCCTGGACCTGGCGGACGTTCGTGGTGTGGGCGCTCACCGCCCGGACGGCGGCGGTGCCGCCTTCACCGATGTGCTCCAGTGGCCACTTCACGAGGTGCGCCGGGTGGCTCGCCTCCAGTTTTCCCGTCGCGCTGTTCCTCCTGTTGGACCAGTACTCACCGGACACCAGCCGGGGCGTCGGGCCGCTGCGGTCCAGGCTGAGGGAGCCCAGGCAGGCCCGGGAGGAGGGTTCGCACGCCCGGGGGTGGGGATTGCCGGACGCGGCTTCCTGGGCCTTGGTGCGGGTGCCGTAGCGCGCGATCATGGGCAGGGCCCACTGGTGGTGCGCGGCGGACGAGGGGCCGCCGCCGACGCCCACCCGGCCGGAGAGGGACGACATCTTCCACAGGTGGTTCAGGTCGTAGATCTGCAACTCGCCACCGTTGGCGACGAACAAGCGGTTTCCGTACCACGCCATGCCGTCCGCATGGACCTTGTCGACGGCCTCGAAGTCGGGGTTGGTGCGGCTGCCCGTCGGCCGGACGAGCAGGACGTGGCCGTAGCTCCAGTCCGTGCCGGTGGACCTGACGAGGGAGATCCGGGCCCTGTGGTCGCGGTCGCCCTCGTCCTTTCCGTAGCCGTAGAACCAGGAGGCCATGTACAGGTGGTGGCCGTCCACCGTGCCGCCCGGGTGGGCGTCGTGCGAGGCCGTCAGGCCCTGCGGGTGCCACCCGCCCGTGTCCGGTGTGGCCTCCGCCCAGGCGCTGGTGTTGTCGTCCGCGGCGTCCCAGCAGAAGCCGTTGTACTTGAAGGTGCCGTTGATGCCGGTCGTATGGCACAGTGCCCGGCCGACGTGCTGTCGCGACTGGGCGACGCTCAGCGCCGATGCCGGAGTCACCGCGCGGGCGGCCTCAAGGGCTTCGACAACGCCCCTGGCCGAGTTCGCCGGGTCGACTCCCGGCATTTCGCGCGGATGCAGGAGGAGCGTGGATGTGTTCACCTCCTTCAGGGGGTCGCTTTCGGCGGCTGCGGCCTTCGGGATGGCCGCGGTGAGCGCGGCCACCGAAGCCAACGCGATCAGTACCGCGTGAATTCGGAAGCCCCGTCGAGTCCCTGGAGTGACCATCACGAGGCCGGACCATATCCCAGGAACTCCCGCCAGCCCACTATCACTTGCGCTATTACGGACCGCCGCGACGGGCAGCGGCGATCGATTCTCGACGGCATCGACGATTCGACCACGGGATACCGCGGCAGGGCGGTTCGGTCGGATGCTCCGGCCATCACGCGGTGGCCGCTGGGATTTCAGCCAGTCCACAGACCGCGGAAGTCACGCCCTTCACTTTGCGAAGTCCGAACGGCAATCCCTGCTCCCACCTGTGTATCCACCACGCCCGGCAATCGGTTGTCACGCGTTTGCCGCGGCCGGGGTACCCCTCCCCTACGGCCTCGACACGGATAGCTTTGAGCAGTCGGGGGCGGGGCGGCCCTTGCGCGGGTCGGACGGATGTCGTCGGTCCATCTGAACGGGAGTGTCATGAAGGTCCTGATCGTTCTCACCTCGCACGACGCGTTGGGGGACACCGGCCGCAAGACCGGGTTCTGGTTGGAGGAGTTGGCGGCGCCGTACTACCGGTTCCTGGAGGCCGGCGCGCAACTCGTGCTCGCCTCGCCCGAGGGCGGGCAGCCGCCGCTGGACCCCAAGAGCAACGAACCCCGGTTCCAGACGGACTTGACCCGGCGGTTCGAGGCCGATCCGGAGGCGACCGGGGCGCTGGCGCGGACCGTGCGTCTCGACTCGGTCGCGGCCGGCGACTTCGACGCGGTCTTCTATCCCGGCGGTCACGGGCCGCTCTGGGACCTCGCCGACGACCCGGTCTCCGCGCGGCTGATCGAAACGACCCTGCGCTCGGGCCGGCCGGTGGCGCTGGTGTGCCACGCCCCGGGCGTCCTGCGGCACGTCGTCGAGGAGGACGGCTCACCGCTGGTCGCCGGCCGGCGGGTCACCGGGTTCGCCAATTCCGAAGAGGAGGCCGTGCAGCTCACCGACATCGTCCCCTTCCTGGTCGAGGACGAGCTGGTGGGGCTCGGCGGGGTGTATTCCCAGGCCGACGACTGGCAGCCGTACGTCCTGCGCGACGGTCTGCTGATCACCGGGCAGAACCCGGCCTCTTCGGGTCCGGCGGCCGACGCGTTGGTGGCGCTTCTCAAGGAGGGCGGGGCGTGAGCCGCGTGCGCTGAAGCAAGGAATTCCGTGCCCGGGGCGGCACGGACACGGAAACGGGCCCGGACGCCACAGGAGTGGCATCCGGGCCCGTCATGCGGGGCGACCGTTCACAATCGAGCAGGAATTCTTCCCCTAATTCCCTCCCCTGCCCTTCCCGCCCTTGCCCTTTCCGCCTTCGCCACGCTTGTTGGCGATTTTGACGACGACGGGCTCGTCGGCGTTCTCGGCATTGATGGTGTACGGGCCGGTGACCGGGTTGTCGGGCAGGACGTAGCCCTCGGGGACGTCGGTCTCCCGCAGGTATTGATCCGAAACGCTTTGGGTTCGGGTTCGTTGACAGCATGTGAGTGATCTGGTGGGGGATGCGCGGACGTGGTCGCCGGACGTGCAGGAGGCTGTGCGGTTGCTGGCGGTGTCTGCGCTGGTGGAGGGTCGGGACCGGGTGGAGGTCGCGGTCTTGTTCAAGGTGTCGGTCAGGGCTGTGGACAACTGGTGGGCGAGGTGGCAGGCGGGTGGCCGGGAGGCGCTGCTGTCCCGGCCGCGAGGCCGTCGCGCGGGCGAGCATCAGGTGTTGTCCGAGGCCGAGCAGACTGCCGTGCGGCAGGCAGTCCTCGATCACATCCCCTGTGACCTGGGGCTTTCTGGTCAGCTGTGGACGCGGGGGCTGATAGGTGAACTGATCTTCAAGCTGTACCGGGTCCG
>NZ_JBEZNF010000047.1:0-45327 GCF_040653095.1 Streptomyces sp. NPDC048057 | reverse complement strand
GGGGCGGTCAGCCGGTCCGGGTGGTTGACCTGCTGATACGCATTGATGCCCTTGGGGCAGGGCCGGTGGAGACCAACGCGCCCGCAGCCGCAGCGGCGGGGGATCTGGGTCAGGGGCGCGGGCCGGACGGGTCAGCGGGCCATGATGAGGCTCATCGCCTCGTTGCGCGTCGCGGGGTGCCGCAGCTGGCCCCGGACCGCGGAGGTGATCGTCTTCGCGCCGGGCTTCCGGACACCCCGCATCGTCATGCACATGTGCTCGCACTCGACCACCACGATCACGCCCCGCGGCTCCAGGATCTCCATCAGGGAGTCCGCGATCTGCGTCGTCAGGCGCTCCTGCACCTGCGGGCGGCGCGCGTAGACGTCGACCAGGCGGGCCAGCTTCGACAGGCCGGTGATCTTCCCGTCCGTGGACGGGATGTACCCCACGTGCGCGACCCCCACGAACGGCACCAGGTGGTGCTCGCAGGAACTCATCACCTCGATGTCCTTGACCAGCACCATCTCGTCGTGGCCCAGGTCGAACGTGGTCGTCAGCACGTCCTCAGGGCGCTGCCAGAGCCCGGAGAAGATCTCCCGGTACGCACGGGCCACCCGCGCCGGCGTCTCCCGCAGCCCCTCGCGGTCCGGGTCCTCCCCGACCGCGATGAGCAGCTCGCGGATCGCGTTCTCCGCGCGCTTCTCGTCGAACTCCCCGATGGAGCCCTCGCCGTCCAACGTCACCGGGTCGGTCATCTGTGCCTCGTTCCTCTTGCTCCGCGCGGTCGTCCGCATGCGTCGTCCGGATGCGGTCATACGAATGCCGCGTCCCCCCAGGCTAAAACCTGGGGGGACGCGGCAGCCATCCCGTCGGGGGTGTGACGCGGGAGACACCGTCAGGTGGTCTCCGGGCGCTCCTCCGGTGCGACCTCGATGCCGGGGACGGGGGTGTCCGTCGGCGTGGTGCCGTTCGCTCCCGCGGCGCCGTTCGTCAGGGCCAGCTCCTTGGGGGAGAGGACCGGCGGACGGGTCGAGGGGGTGCGGCGGGCGGAGCCGGTCCACGCGGGGCGGGCCGGACGCTTGACGATGGGGGCGAAGATCTCGGCGATCTCCTCCTTGCCCAGCGTCTCCCGCTCCAGGAGCTGGAGGACGAGGTTGTCCAGGACGTCGCGGTTCTCGACGAGGATCTCCCACGCTTCGTTGTGGGCGGTCTCGATGAGCTTCTTGACCTCCTCGTCGACGAGCGCGGCGACTTCCTCCGAGTAGTCCCGCTGGTGCGCCATCTCCCGGCCCAGGAAGGGCTCGGTGTTGTCGCCGCCGAACTTGATCGCGCCCAGGCGCTCCGTCATGCCGTACTGCGTGACCATCGCGCGGGCCGTGGTGGTGGCCTTCTCGATGTCGTTCGCAGCGCCGGTGGTCGGGTCGTGGAAGACCAGCTCCTCGGCGGCGCGACCGCCGAGCATGTACGCGAGCTGGTCCAGCATTTCGTTGCGCGTGGTGGAGTACTTGTCCTCGTCGGGCAGGACCATCGTGTAACCGAGGGCCCGGCCGCGGGAGAGGATCGTGATCTTGTGGACCGGGTCGGAGTTCGGCGAGGCCGCCGCGACCAGGGCGTGACCGCCCTCGTGGTACGCGGTGATCTTCTTCTCCTTGTCCGACATGATCCGGGTCCGCTTCTGCGGGCCCGCGACCACCCGGTCGATCGCCTCGTCCAGCGAGTGGTTGTCGATGAGCTTCTTGTCGCTGCGCGCGGTGAGCAGCGCGGCTTCGTTCAGCACGTTCGACAGGTCGGCGCCGGTGAAGCCGGGCGTGCGCCGGGCGACCGCGCCCAGGTCCACGTCCGGGGCGACCGGCTTGCCCTTCTGATGGACCTTGAGGATCTCCAGCCGGCCCTGCATGTCGGGGCGGTCGACCGCGATCTGGCGGTCGAAGCGGCCGGGACGCAGCAGGGCGGGGTCGAGGATGTCGGGGCGGTTGGTCGCCGCGATCAGGATGACGCCGCCCTTGACGTCGAAGCCGTCCATCTCCACCAGGAGCTGGTTCAGCGTCTGCTCGCGCTCGTCGTGGCCGCCGCCGAGGCCGGCGCCGCGGTGGCGACCGACGGCGTCGATCTCGTCGACGAAGACGATCGCGGGGGCGTTCGCCTTGGCCTGCTCGAAGAGGTCACGGACCCGGGAGGCACCGACACCCACGAACATCTCGACGAAGTCGGAGCCGGAGATCGAGTAGAACGGGACGCCCGCCTCGCCCGCGACGGCGCGCGCGAGCAGCGTCTTGCCCGTACCGGGCGGGCCGTACAGCAGCACGCCCTTGGGGATCTTGGCGCCGACCGCCTGGAACTTGGCCGGCTCCTGGAGGAACTCCTTGATCTCGTGGAGTTCCTCGACGGCCTCGTCCGACCCCGCCACGTCGGCGAAGGTGGTCTTCGGGGTGTCCTTGGTGATCAGCTTGGCCTTGGACTTCCCGAAGTTCATCACTCGGGAGCCGCCGCCCTGCATCTGGTTCATCAGGAACAGGAAGACCAGCACGATCAGCACGAACGGCAGCAGCGACAGCAGGATCGACAGGAACGGGCTCTGCTTGGACGGCGAGACCGTGTAGCCCTTCTCGATGTCGCCGGCCTCGAACTTCTGCTGCAGCTTGTCGGCGAGGTCGGCGCCCTGGGTGCCGATGTAGCTCGCCTGGATCTTGGAGCTGCCCTTGATCTTCTGGCCGTCCTTGAGCTCGACCTTGATGATCTGGTCGTCGCCGGTGGTCAGCTTGACTTGTTCGGCCTGGTTCTTGTCGATCGCCTGAATGACCTGGCCGGTGTCAACCGTCTTGTAGCCGCCCGAGGAGCCGACGACCTGCATCACCACGACCACGGCAAGGACGGCCAGCACGATCCACATGACCGGCCCACGGAAGTATCGCTTCACGTCCATCCATACGGGGCGGATTCGCCCCGTTCCTCCTGCCCGTAGGTAAGTGCTGCTGTGAGAAAAGACTGTTCTTCGGACGGTACCTCAGCTTGACAACCGTGACCGAACGGTACGGTCGACAAACCTGTCCTCCCCTGCATCAACGGTGGGAGGTCCCGCTTGGTTCCCGCCCCGCGCCCGGGTCGCCCCGTGCGGGGTCAGCCCCCGTAGACGTGCGGCGCGAGCGTGCCCACGAAGGGGAGGTTGCGGTACTTCTCGGCGTAGTCCAGGCCGTAGCCGACGACGAACTCGTTCGGGATGTCGAAGCCGATCCACTTCACGTCGATCGAGACCTTTGCGGCATCCGGCTTACGCAGCAGGGTGCACACCTCGATGGACGCCGGCTCGCGCGAGCCCAGGTTGGACAGCAGCCAGGACAGCGTCAGCCCGGAGTCGATGATGTCCTCGACGATCAGGACGTGGCGGCCCTTGATGTCGGTGTCCAGGTCCTTGAGGATCCGCACGACGCCGGAGGACTGGGTGCCCGCGCCGTACGACGAGACGGCCATCCAGTCCATCGTGACGGGGCTGGACAGGGCACGCGCCAGGTCCGCCATCACCATGACGGCGCCCTTGAGGACCCCGACGAGCAGCAGGTCCTTGCCCGCGTACTCCGCGTCGATCTTCGCCGCCAGCTCCGCCAGCTTCGCGTCGATCTCTTCCTTGGTGATGAGCACCGAGTGCAGGTCGGTGCCCATGTCCTTCTCGTTCACGCGGTCGCTTTCTCTCGCCGGGGGCCCGGGTCAGGCTTGCCGAATGACAAGTCTGCCACCCTGCCGCCGCGCCTCGACGCGGCCCGGCAGATTGATGGCTCCCTGGCCGCGCCAGCCGGTGATCAGCCGGTCGACCTCCTCGACGTGACGGGCGAAGAGCGAACCCGCGGGCGAGCCGGCGTCGATCACGGCCCGCCGCAGCACTCGGCGGCGCACCGCGGGCGGCAGCGCGTGGAGCTTGGCGCACTCCAACTCGCCGGCGTCGTCCCGTACGGCGGAGTCCGCGTCGGCCGCCCAGGCGTCGAGGGCGTCGGCGTCGTCGCGGGAGAGCTGTGCGGTCCGCGCAAGGGCCTCGACGACGCCCTTGCCCAGCGCCTTCTCCAGGGCGGGCAGGCCCTCGTGGCGCAGTCGGGAGCGGGTGTACGCGGGGTCGGCGTTGTGCGGGTCGTCCCAGACGGGCAGCGCCTGGACCATGCACGCCTTGCGGGCGGTCTGTCGGTCGATCTCCAGGAAGGGGCGGCGGTAGCGGCGGTGGGCGCCGGAGACGGCGGCCATGCCGGACAGCGAGCGGATGCCGGAGCCGCGGGCGAGGCCCAGCAGCACGGTCTCGGCCTGGTCGTCGCGGGTGTGGCCGAGCAGGACGGCGACGGCGCCGTGCCGTTCGGCGGCGGCGTCGAGCGCGGCGTAACGGGCGTCGCGGGCCGCGGCCTCGGGTCCGCCGTCGCGGCCGACGCTCACGGAGACGGCCTCGACGGGGTCGAGCCCCATCGCGGCGAGGCGCCCGGCGACCTCGGCGGCGCGCAGGTCGGAACCGTCCTGGAGGCCGTGGTCGACGGTGATGCCGCCGGCGCGGATGTGGAGTTTGGGGGCCTCGAAGGCGAGGGCGGAGGCGAGGGCCATGGAGTCGGCCCCGCCGGAGCAGGCCACGAGGACGAGGGGGACGCGAGCGGCGTGGTGGCCGCCGACGTGGCGCGCTGCGGAGGGGATGAAAGCGGTGGCGGGGCGGGGCGGGGCGGGGGCGGCGCTGGTGGCGCTCGCGGCGTTCGCATCGCGGTGCCGGGCGGCGGGAGCGGTCCGGCCGGGGCGTACGGCCCGTTCGGGGCGGCCGGCCTCGGGGCGGCCGGCGGGGACTGCCGGTTGTCCGGTCTGCGCGGCGGGGGCCGCGTGGTCGGCGAGTTCGGCGTACTCGGTCAGGAGGTCGTGGAGGACGCGGCGGACCGCCAGGCGTATCGCCGCAACCGCAGGATGGGGACCCATGTCGGTGCCCTTCGTGGAGAGGTTCTTTCAGGGGCCTCTGCGTGGCTCGGACGTCGTCACTCAGAGTGCGTCGATGGTGACAGAAGCGAGCCGTTCCCCGAGCATTGCACGCCTATCCCAACGCCTACGGTCCCTCGGACGGGTGATGCTGTGCCGTCCAGGGGGCCGTCTCCCGCCCACCTGGACGGCGTACGCCCCCCGGGGCGCGCGGCACGCTCACGGTTCCGTCCGGCGGTGCACCCGCGCCACCCAGTCCGCCGGTTTGGCGATCTCCGCCTTGGTGGGGAGGGTGTTCGGGGACGTCCAGACGCGGTTGAAGCCGTCCATGCCGACCTCCTCGACGACGGCGCGCACGAACCGCTCGCCGTCGCGGTACTGCCGCAGCTTGGCGTCGAGGCCCAGCAGCTTGCGCAGCGCCAGGTCCAGTCTGCTCGCCCCGCGGGCCCGGCGCTGCTGGAACTTCTCCCGGATCTCGGCGACGGACGGCACGACGGCGGGGCCGACGCCGTCCATGACGAAGTCCGCGTGGCCCTCCAGGAGGGACATCACCGCGGTGAGCCGGCCCAGGATCTCCCGCTGGGCCGGCGTCTGCACCAGTTCGACGAGGGAGTTCCCGCTCTCGTTCTCCTCGCCCTCCGGGCGGGCCCCCGACAGCGACTGGGCGGCCTCGCGCAGCCGCTCCAGGACGGTCATGGGGTCGACCTCGGTCTGGTCGAGGAACGACTGGATCTCGCCCTCCAGGTGGTCCCGGAGCCAGGGCACGCCGGTGAACTGGGTGCGGTGGGTCTCCTCGTGGAGGCTGACCCAGAGGCGGAAGTCGTGCGGATCCACGTCCAGCTCGCGCTCGACGTGGACGATGTTGGGCGCGACGAGCAGCAGGCGTCCGCCGCCGTTGCCGGCGGGCAGCTCGCGGGTGGGCGGGGCGAAGGTCTCGTACTGGCCGAGTACGCGTGAGGCGAGGAACGACAGCAGCATGCCCAGCTCCACGCCGGTCACCTTGCCGCCGACGGCACCGAGGACGGCGCCGGTGGGGCCGCCGGGGCGGCGGTCCTGCATCTTCTCCAGCAGCGGCTTGAGCAACTGGCGGAAGCCGGCGACGTTCGCCCTGATCCAGCCGGCGCGGTCCACGACGAGGACGGGGGTGTCCTCGGGTTCGTGCCCGTCGGGGATCATCCGGGTGAAGCCCCGGACATGCTCCTCGGACGCCTTGGCGTGCCGCCGCAGCTCGGCGACGACCGCGCGGGCCTCGTCCTTGCTCACGTCGGGGCCGGGCCGCACGAAGCGGGTCGCGGTCGCGACGGCGAGGTTCCAGTCGACCATCTCGGCTCCACCGATGCTCGTCATGCGTCAACGGTACGTGGTCCCCCGCGGAGGGGGTGCGCGCGCTTGGGGGACGCACTCGCCGTGCCGCTGCGGGAGCGTTTGGTCTCCACCGGCCGGTGGGTGGCTTGTCGCGCGGTTCCCCGCGCCCCTGGGTTGCCCGCAGTCGCCCAGCTCGCACAGGGATGCAGCGCGGGCGCGGGCCTTTGGGGCGCTGGGAGAGGAACTGCACGAACAACCACCCACGGTCCGCAGACGAACGGGGGTTTCAGGGGCGCGGGGAACTGCGCGAGCAACCCTCCACCGGCCGGTGGAGACCAATACGCTCCCGCGGGGGTACGGCGGGTGGTCGCAGCCGCAGCTACGTCGTCAGGGACGTGGCCAGGGCGTCGAGGGCTCGTTGCGCTTCCTCGGGGGACGCGGTGTCAGAGGCCAGGAAGGCGAAAGCCAGGACGCGGCCGGTGGGGGTGACCGCCGTGCCCGAGAGGGCGTTCACGCCCGTCAGCGTGCCCGTCTTCGCGCGGACGACGCCCGTCGCGGGGGACGCCGCCTCCCGGTAGCGGGACTCCAGCGTGCCGGTGAAGCCGGCGACCGGGAGGCCGGTGAGGACCGGGCGCAGGCCGGGGTGGGTAGGCTCCGCGGCGCGGGCGAGGAGGGACGTGAGCAGGCGCGCGGTGACCCGGCCCGCGCGGTCCAGCCCGCTGCCGTCCGCGAAGTGCGCCCCGGTCAACGGGACCTTCAGCACGGTGAGTTGCTTCTGCACCGCCCGCCCCGCGCCCGCGAAGCTCGCCTCCTCGCGCAGGGCGACCGCGGTGTGCCGGGCGAGCGACTCGGCGATGTCGTTGTCGCTGGTGGTCAGCATGCGCTCGACGACCGCGGACAGCGGTGCGGAGAGCACCGTGGAGAGCGGCTTCGCGCCGGCGGGCGGGCGCCCGTGCGCCGGCGCGCCCTCGATCCGTACGCCCCGCTCCCCCAGCAGCGCCGCGAACGCGCCGGCCGCCTCGCCCGCGGGGTCGGCGACGCGTTCCGCGGACCCGGTGGACCTGGGGTCGACCCGGCCCTGGTCGACCATCAGCGGGGTGACCTTGGCGAGGTTGCCGTTCACGCCGATGGGGTGGAGGTCGGGGCCTCGGTAGCGGGAGGTGTCGTAGCCCAGGCGCACGGCGGTGACCTTGCGGGAGCGCAGGTCGGACGCGGTGCGGTCGGCGAGGGTGCGCAGTCGGGCGCGGTCGAGCGTGGCGTCCCCGCCGCCGACGAGGGTGAGGGTGCGGGCGTCCTTCGAGGCGACGACGGTGGTGGGGACGCGGTGGTGCGGGCCGAGCGCGGAGAGCGCCGCCGCCGCGGTGGCGATCTTGACGGTGGAGGCGGGGGTCATGGCGCGGGTCGCCTCCGCGCCGTACAGCTCCCGCCCGGTGGCGACGTCCACGACGGAGGCGGCGCGCTGCTTCCCGAGGCCGGGGGCGCGCAGCAGCGGGTCGAGTTCGCGGGCGAGGGTGTCGGTCGCGCCGCCGCCGACCTCGCCCCGGCCGACCGCGTCGTCCGGCGCCGTACCCAGCGCGGAGAGCACGGCGGGGGCGCTCGGCGCCGGCGCGGGCCCCTCGTCGACTCCCCCGCGCCGGGTGCCGTCGGGGCCGCGGTCGCTCTCCGCGGCCCAGGTGCGCTCGGCGGTGCGCTGGCCGGAGTCCCACGGGCCGGCCGCGGTGACGGCGCCGGCGGCGAGGGCCAGCCCCAGGACGGCGGCACCCGTCGTGAGCTGCCAGGTTCCGAGTTGTCGCACCCGGCACCAGCCCCTTTCGCGATCACACACGTGCGTGAGGGACACTTAATCACCAGAACTGCGTCTTGCCGCGAGCATGGCACCCCGATCGGAGGCGATTGCCCACCGCCCGGGGGTCCGGGATCCCCCGGACGGGCACAGCTGGGCACAGCATCACCCTGACGTACCTGCCATAAGTGTTGATCTTGGAGGAGCCACCCGTGGAGTTCGACGTCACCATCGAGATCCCGAAGGGTTCGCGGAACAAGTACGAGGTGGACCACGAGACGGGTCGGATCCGTCTGGACCGTCGACTCTTCACCTCGACCAGTTACCCGGCCGACTACGGATTCGTCGAGAACACCCTCGGCGAGGACGGCGACCCGTTGGACGCCCTGGTCATTCTGGACGAGCCGACCTTCCCCGGTTGCCTGATCAAGTGCCGTGCCATCGGCATGTTCCGGATGACGGACGAGGCGGGCGGCGACGACAAGCTGCTCTGCGTTCCGGCGTCGGACCCGCGGGTGGAGCACCTGCGCGACATCCACCACGTCTCGGAGTTCGACCGCCTGGAGATCCAGCACTTCTTCGAGGTCTACAAGGACCTGGAGCCCGGCAAGTCCGTCGAGGGCGCTGACTGGGTCGGCCGCACCGAGGCGGAGGCCGAGATCGAGGCGTCGTACAAGCGCTTCGAGGCGCACGGCGGCCACTGAGCCCAAGACAAGGCGCTAGACGCCGTTCTGCGGGCGGGACACCCCACGGGGGTGCCCCGCCCGCAGTGCGTTCCCGGCCGGCTCCTCCGGCCGGAGGTGTTCCACCGGCGCGGGCGGGGCAGGCGCGGACACGAAGTCGTACGCACGCGCGTCGCCGCACATACTGATCGAGTCACCGATCTGATGGGACACGGACAACAAGACGGCAGGGGAGCGAGCAGGAGATGGTGGCGGAGGAGGCAGCGGACCCGGAGGAGCCCGACCCGCAGCACGCACCACGGGACGGGTCCCGGGACGAGCCGCAGCACGCACCACGGGACGGGTCCCGGGACGAGCCGCAGGACGAGGCCCCGGGCACGTCCCGGCACGAACCGCAGCAGCCGCAGGGCGAGCCGCAGGACGCGAAGCCCCGGTCGGACGAGGTCCGCGGCGGATACCTGCCGCGCTCCCCCGCTCCGCGCCCCGACGTGCCCGCGGACGAGCACCCCTCCTCCGAGTTCGCCGTCCCGGACGGGGTCGCCCCGCCCGACGCCGTCGAGGAGGACCAGGCGACGTCGGAGTTCGCGGTCCCCGACGGCGTCGCCGAGCCGGCCCAGCCGGAGACCGAGGGCTCCGCCTTCGCCCTGCCGTCGACCTACCGGTTCCGCGATTCGCCCACCGCGTTCACCCCCGCCGAGGGCCTGCCGCAGATCAAGCTGACCAAAGACGCGCCCTGGCAGGACCGGATGCGCACGATGCTGCGCTTGCCGGTCGGCGAACGGCCCGTGCCGGAGATCGTGCAGCGGCACGACGACACCGGCCCCGCGGTGCCGCGCGTGCTGGACCTGACCCTGCGCATCGGCGAGCTGCTGCTCGCGGGCGGCGAGGGCGCGGAGGACGTCGAGGCGGCGATGTTCGCGATCTCCCACTCGTACGGCCTGGACCGCTGCGAGCCGACGGTCACCTTCACCCTGCTGTCGATCACGTACCAGCCGTCCCTGGTGGACGACCCGGTGACGGCGAACCGGACCGTACGCCGCCGAGGCACCGACTACACCCGACTGGCCGCGGTCTTCCGGCTGGTCCACGACATCAGCTCGCCGGAGACCGAGGTCACGCTGGAGGAGGCGTACCGCAGGCTCGCAGAGATCCGCCGCAACCGGCACCCCTTCCCCACCTGGGCGCTGACCGTCGCCGGCGGACTGCTCGCCGGCTCCGCGTCCGTGCTGGTCGGCGGCGACTACCTGGTGTTCCTGGCGGCGGCGATCGGGGCGATGGCGGGCGACCGGCTGGCGTGGCTGTGCGCCGGGCGCGGGCTGCCGGAGTTCTACCAGTTCGTGGCGGCGGCGATGCCGCCCGCGGCGATGGGCGTGGCGCTGTCGCTGTCCCCGCTGGACGTCCGCGCCTCCGCGGTCATCACCGGTGGGCTGTTCGCGCTGATCCCCGGGCGGGCGCTGGTCGCCGGCGTGCAGGACGGCCTCACCGGCTTCTACATCACTGCCGCGGCACGGCTGCTGGAAGTGGGCTATCTGGTCGTCGGGATCGTCACCGGCGTGCTGAGCGTGCTCTACCTGGGGATCGCGCTGGGCGCCGCGCTGACGCCGGAGACCGCCCTGCACACCGTGGAACGCCCCGAGGTGCAGCTGCTGGCCGCGATGGGGCTCGCGCTCTGCTTCGCTGTACTGCTCCAGCAGGACCGGGAGACCGTGCTGCTGGTCACCCTGAACGGCGGCATCGGCTGGTCGGTGTACGGGGCGCTGGCGCTCACCGCGGACATCCCGGCGGTCGCGGCGACCGCGGTGGCGGCGGGGCTGGTGGGCCTGTTCGGGCAGATGCTGGCGCGGGCGCAGCACGCGTCGGCGCTGCCGTACATCACCGCTGCGATCGGCCCGCTGCTGCCCGGTAGCGCCACGTACTTCGCGCTGCTGTCGATCTCCCGGGGCGAGCTGAACGCCGGTCTGGCGTCGCTGTCGAAGGCGGCGGCGCTGGCGCTGGCGATCGCGATCGGGGTGAACCTGGGGAGCGAGCTGTCCCGGCTGTTCCTGCGGGTGCCGCCGGTGGCGGGCGGGTTGTCGGGGCCGGCGCTGCGCCGCAAGGCGGCGAAGCGCACCCGCGGCTTCTGAGGCACAGCGCAGGAGCCGCGTCCCCGTGTCGTGGGACGCGGCTCCCGGCGCGCATGTCAGATGGGCGTCAGACGTACGTCGGACGCGTACGGCTCAGCGCTTGGCGTGCCGCTCGCGCGGGTCCTGCCCTTCGGCCGCGGACCCGGCGTCGAACGGCGCCGGCGCCGATCCCCCGCCCTGGAGTCCCCCGCCCTGGAGCGCCGCGCCCGGCCCGTCGCCCTCGCCGCCGCCCGTGCGGGCCTGCTTCTTCCGCTGCGAGCGGGCCCGCAGCAGCTCGATCACGATCGGCAGCACCGAGAGCAGCACGATCAGGATCAGGATCGCCTCGATGTTCTGGTGGACGAACTCCACGTTCCCGAGGGCCGCGCCCAGCAGGGTGACGCCCGCGCCCCACAGGACGCCGCCGACGATGTTGTACGTGACGAACGAGCGGTAGTTCATCCGGCTGACCCCGGCGATGATCGGGGTGAACGTCCGCACGATGGGCACGAAGCGCGCGAGGACCAGCGACTTGGGCCCGTACTTCTCGAAGAAGACGTGCGCCTTCTCCACGTTCTCCTGCTTGAAGAACCGCGAGTCGGGCTTCTTGAAGAGCGCGGGCCCGACCTTGCGCCCGAAGAGGTAGCCGACCTGGTCGCCGGCGACCGCCGCGAGGACGATCAGCACGCACACCGCCCACAGGGGCAGGGTGTCCAGCGTGCCGCTGGTGACCAGCAGGCCGGTGGTGAAGAGCAGGGAGTCACCCGGCAGGAAGAAGCCGATGAGCAGGCCGGACTCGGCGAAGACGATGACCAGGACGCCGATGAGGCCGAAGGTGCCGATCAGATGGTCCGGGTCGAGCCAGCTCGGTCCGAGCGCAAGGGTAGTCACGAGGTCCGGGCTCCTGGGAGAAGTGGGAACGGACGGAGGCGAACGGCCTGCGGTCGAAGGGGCGGTGCGCTCGACCGGCCGTCTCCCCAAGCTATCAACGCATCGGCGCCGGGCCCCGCTCCTGCGGCTCCCGCAGGCCGCGCTGTGACGGCACTGGTACGAAGCCGGGCGCCCCCGTGCGCCGTGCGACGCGAGCGCCGCACGTGCCGCGCTCGCGTTGCGAGGTGCCGCGGCCCGTACGAGCCTGGGCACACGGCGACGGGCCCGGGCACGGCCCGGGCCGGGGGGCGGCACGGACGCGGAAGGCGGCGACAGCGGATGCCACTCCACCAGGGCGCGGACCCCACGGGCCGGGACGAACGACGCGACCGCGAGCGGCGCAGGCTGTCGTTGAACCCCTTCTACGGGGAGGCCAACCCGGTCAGCGGCATGGAGGAGGCGCCGCCCACGCACCGGCTGCCGGACGGGCCGTTGCCGCCGATGACCGCGTACCGACTGGTCCACGACGAGCTGATGCTCGACGGCAACTCCCGGCTGAACCTCGCCACGTTCGTCACCACCTGGATGGAGCCCCAGGCGGGCGTCCTGATGGACGAGTGCCGCGACAAGAACATGATCGACAAGGACGAGTACCCGCGCACGGCCGAGTTGGAGCGGCGGTGCGTGGCGATGCTGGCGGACCTGTGGCACGCGCCGGACCCGGTCGCGGCGGTGGGCTGTTCGACCACCGGGTCCAGCGAGGCGTGCATGCTGGCCGGCATGGCGCTCAAGCGCCGCTGGGCGAAGCGGAACGCCGACCGCTATCCGTCGACCGCCCGCCCCAATCTCGTCATGGGCGTCAACGTGCAGGTCTGTTGGGACAAGTTCTGCACCTTCTGGGAAGTGGAACCGCGGCTGGTGCCCATGGAGGGCGAACGCTTCCACCTGGATCCGCAGGCCGCGGCGGAGCTGTGCGACGAGAACACCATCGGCGTCGTCGCCGTGCTCGGCTCCACCTTCGACGGGTCGTACGAGCCGGTCGCCGAGGTGTGCGCGGCGCTGGACGCGCTCCAGGAGCGCACCGGTCTCGACGTCCCGGTCCACGTCGACGGCGCGTCGGGCGCGATGGTCGCGCCGTTCCTCGACGAGGACCTGGTGTGGGACTTCCGCCTGCCCCGCGTCTCGTCGATCAACACGTCGGGGCACAAGTACGGGCTGGTGTACCCGGGCGTCGGATGGGCGCTGTGGCGGTCGGCCGCCGAGCTGCCGGACGAGCTGGTCTTCCGGGTGAACTACCTGGGCGGCGACATGCCGACGTTCGCCCTGAACTTCTCCCGGCCGGGCGCGCAGGTCGTCGCGCAGTACTACACCTTCCTCCGGCTGGGGCGGGACGGCTACCGGGCGGTGCAGCAGTCGGCGCGGGACATCGCGACGGGGCTGGCACGGAAGTTCGGGGAGTACGACGAGTTCCGGCTGTTGACCCGCGGGGACCAACTGCCGGTGTTCGCGGTGACGACGGCGCCCGGGGTGCGCGCGTTCGACGTCTTCGACGTGTCGCGGCGGCTGCGGGAGCAGGGCTGGCTGGTGCCCGCGTACACCTTCCCGAAGAACCGCGAGGACCTGGCGGTGCTGCGGCTGGTGGTCCGCAACGGGTTCTCGGCGGACCTGGCGGAGCTGCTGGTGGAGGACCTGGACCGGCTGTTGCCGGAGCTACGGCGCCAGCCGGGCCCGCTCTCCGGCGACGCGACGAAGACGACGGCCTTCCACCACTGAGCCGTACGGGATGCGGGAGGCGGGGTGCGGGTTCACGGTTTACGGGTGCGGGGCAGGGCGCCCTTCGGCCTCACCGCTGCCGGGGTCGGGGGCGGGGTCGCCGTCGCCCGTACCGTCGTGGGCCGTCACCAGCTCCTTCAGCCACCGCTCGAACCCGACGGACCCGCCGTCCCGCTCCAGCGGAAGGACCGCGCCGCCGATCCCCCGCGCGTCGAGCCACATGGTGCCCCGGTGCGCTCCGGTGACCACCAGCAGCGTCGCCAGCCCGTACCCCTCGTCCCTGAGCACCACGGCACCGGCCGTGCGCCGGTGCTCGAACGGCTCGGCCTCCGCCTTCCACCGCTCGACGGCCTCCCGGTGGTCGTCGGCGGAGGGGAAGTCGGTCTCGGCGGGCTCCCGTTCGGCCTGCTCCGCCAGGGTCTGCCGGTAGGAGTCGGGGTGCGGGAAGTCGATGTCGAGCAGCCCGTACCGGGTCTTGTCGGCGTCGTCCCAGCGCCAGCGGCCGTCGGTGCGCTCCAGTGCGTTGACCGGGCCCGGGGGGTGGGGGTGGAGCAGATACGCGCGGTACTCGGCGGGGAAGGTGACGCCGTGCTCCTGCTCGGCCGCCCGCACTTCCTCCTCGGCGAGCCGGCGCTGGGGCGTGCGGGTGCGCTTCTTCCGGGGCTCGTCCTTGTCGTCGTCGCCCTCGAACAGGTCCAGCCAATCGATGAGTTCGACCGCCCCGCGGCCGACCCATCCCGCGGCCCGCACGACCGCGCCCACCAGCTCTTCCATCCCCTTGGCTCCCCGTTTCCCCCGGACACGCGGATCCCTCGGTCGGGGGATCCGGACCGATCCAGCGTATCCGGGGCCCACGGCCGCCGAGCGGGCCGGCCGGCTACTGGCTGAGCCTGCGGAACCGGCCGACCGCCAGCGGGAAGAAGGTCGCCAGCAGGACCAACGGCCAGACGACGGCGAGCAGCACCGCGTGGTCCGCGGGCCAGGAGCCGCCCACGGGCAGCCCGCCCAGGTCCCGTACGGCGTTCGCCGTCGCGGACAGCGGGTTCCACTCGACGGCCGCGCCGAGCCAGCCGGGCATCGAGTCGGGCGAGGCGAAGGCGGTGGACAGGAAGCTGACGGGCCAGACGAGGATCTGGACCGCCTGGATCAGCTCCGGGCGCCCCGCCACCATCGCCAGGTGGATGCCGATCCAGAGCATCGCGAAGCGCATCAGCAGGAGCAGCCCGAGGCCGGCGGCGAACGCGGGCGCGCCCCCGTCCCAGCTCCAGCCGAGCGCGAGCCCGATGCCCGCCAGGAGCAGCAGCGACACCGTCGACTCCAGCATGTCGGCGAGGCTGCGGCCGACCAGGACCGCGGAGTCGGCCATCGGGAGCGAGCGGAACCGGTCGATGACGCCCCTGTTGAGGTCCTGCGTGACGTACGTCATCGTCGATTCGAGCCCGAAGGCGACCGTCAGGGCGAGGATCCCGGGCATCAGATACGTCAGGTAGTCCCCCTGGATGCCCCGCCCGCCGCCCATGAGGTAGGCGAAGACGAAGAGCATCATCACCGGGAAGACGAGCGCGATCACCACCTGCCACGGCATCCGGGCCCAGCGGGCGAGTTCGCGCCTGGTCATGGTCCAGGAGTCGCTCAGGAACATCGACGTCGACGTCATGCGGTGACCTCCTTGGTGAGGTGCAGGAACACCTCGTCGAGCGTGGGGCGGCGGACCGTGATGTCCTCGGCGTCGAGCGACGCCTGTTGCAGGGCCCGTACGACGTCGGTGAGCGCGGCCATCCGGTCGGGGACGGGCGCGCTCAGCAGCCGGCGGTCCTCGTCGAGGGTCAGGTCGGCGCTGAAGGGCAGCAGGGCAGCGAGGACGGCCAGGTCGGCGGCGTCGCGCAGGACGACGTCGATGCGGTCGCCGCCGAGCTTGGCCTTGAGTTCGTCGGCGGTGCCCTCGGCGATCACGCGGCCGGAGTCGATGACGCTGATGCGGTCGGCGAGTTGATCGGCCTCCTCCAGGTACTGGGTGGTCAGCAGGACGGTCGTACCGCCGCCGACCAGGGAACGGACCGCTTCCCACACCTCCGACCGGCCGCGTGGGTCGAGCCCGGTGGTGGGCTCGTCCAGGAACAGCACGTCCGGGTCGGTGATCAGGGACGCGGCCAGGTCGAGCCGGCGGCGCATGCCGCCGCTGTACTTCTTGACCGCCTTGTCGCCGGTGTCGGCGAGGCCGAACCGCTCCAGCAGTTCGTCCGCCCGCGCGCCGGCCCGGCGCGCGCCGAGGTGGTGGAGGCGGCCGAACATCTCCAGGTTCTGCCGGCCGCCCAGCTCCTCGTCCAGCGCCGCGTGCTGACCGAGGAGCCCGATCCGACGGCGTACGGCGGCGACGTCGGTGCGCACGTCGTGGCCGGCGACGCGCACGGTGCCCGCGTCGTGGCGCAGCAGGGTGCTCATGATGCGGACGGCGGTGGTCTTGCCGGCGCCGTTGGGACCGAGGACGCCGTGGACGGTGCCGCGGGCGACCGTGAGGTCCAGGCCGTCGAGGGCCTGCTTGTCCCCGTACCTCTTGCGCACTCCCTCGACGGTGATCACGTCGTCTGTCATTCGTCGTCCGTCCTTCCGGCAGGCTGCGGGCCGCACCGATCGAGTAGTCAAACTTGACCAGCGGCGCACACCGTAGCCACCCGAAGGGGTTCTAGTCAAACTTGAATAGGAGGCCAGGGAGGAGACCGCGGACGGGCTCCTCGGCGCCGGGGCCGACTACTCGCGGTCGCCTTCGTGCGGCACGCCCGTCGCGTAGGGGTTCTCGTCACCCTCGCCGAGCACGCCGACGAAGGGTTCCCCCTCGCCCTTGAAGGTGTACGCACCGGCCTCGATGCGCTCGATCAGGCCGAGGGTCCACTCCTTGCCGAAGTCGGCGGAGGCCAGCCAGAAGTTCATGATCTCGCCGATGTGCCCGAACTGGCCGGGGCCCTGGGCGGGGTCGTAGTACTCGACCACCGAGGACCGCCAGCCCTCCATCATCTCGATGCGCTTGCGCAGCAGCGCCACGGCCTCGGCGCGCTCCAGCTCGACGATGAAGCCGATGGCCGCGGTCAGCGACTCCTGCTTCTGCTCCTCCCAGTCGACCAGGGCCTCGCGCAGCAGCCGGAAGAACTCCGTGGCGCCCTCGTCGGTGACCTCGTACTCCGTACGGGGCGGGCCGCCGGCCGTCGACGGCGCGACCTCGTGGGCGATCAGCAGCCCCTGCTTCGCCATCTGCTTGAGGGCGTGATAGATCGAGCCGGGCTTGGCGTTGGACCACTCGTGGGCGCCCCAGTACTCCAGGTCGTTGCGGACCTGGTAGCCGTGGGCGCGCCCGTGCTGACGCACCGCCCCGAGAACCAGCAAGCGGATCGCTGACATGACCTGACACCTCTCCCCGAGCCCTCGACCTCAAGAGGCTCTTCAACTTTGACTAATCTATTCAATTTTGACTAGGGTCAGTCTATGGCCGAGAAGACGATTCCGCTGCTCCCGTGTCAGTCGACGCTCCTCCCCGCGGTGGTCGAGTTCTACACCGCCCTCGGATTCACCACGACCTTCCGCCAGGACAAGCCGTACGCGTACGCCGTCGTGGAGCGCGGCGACGTCGAGCTCCAGTTCTACGGACTCAAGGAGTACGATCCGGCGTCCTCGTACTCCGGCTGCTACGTCCTCACGGACGACGTGGACGCGCTGCACACCGCCTTCCGGGCCGGGCTGAAGGCGGCGTACGGCAGGATCCCGAGCCGGGGACTGCCCCGCATCGGGCCGCTGAAGGACATGAGCTACGGCGTGCGCCAGTTCCTGGTCACCGACCCGACCGGGAACTCGCTGCGCATCGGCCAGCAGATCAGCGAGGACCAGCACCACTCCCCCGCGCCCAAGGAGCGGTACGCGCGGGCGCTGCACCAGGCGGAGCTGTACGCGGACTCCAAGGAGGACCTGCCGGGCGCCGCGCGGATCATCGACCGGGCCTTGGAGCGGGCCGACGGCGAAGGGGAGACGGAGGCCGGGCCCACCCCGGTGCAGTTGCTGCGGCTGCTGGTGCTGCGGGGCGACGTCGCGCAGCGGCAGGGCGAGGCGGGGCTGGCGCAGGAACTGCTGACGCGGGCGGCGGGGGTGCCGCTGACCGACGAGGAGCGGGCAGGCGCGCAGGACGCGCTGACGAGGCTCGCCGAGCTGACGGAGTAGCGACGGACGGGTGCGGGCGGGCGCCTGCGGGTGCGGGTGCCCGTGGGCGCGGCGCCCGCGAGTGCCTTCGGGTACGGACGCCAGTGGGGCGGACGGGTCTCTCCCCGTCCGCCCCACTGTTCGTACGACACGGCCTTACGCCGCCGCGGAACCCTCCGCGCGCCCCGCGCCCTCCTCGTGCTCCAGCGCCACCAGGTCGAAGGCGACCTTCCCGTCCAGCGTCTCCCGGATGACGTCGGCGTGCCCGGCGTGCCGCCCCAACTCCTCGATCAGGTGCAGCAGGAACCACCGCATCGAGACCCTGCCCTCCTTGGGGAACCAGGGCTCGTCGGGCAACGGGAACGTGTCGTCCAGGCTCGGCACCGACGCGATGAACTCCGCGGTCTCCGCGGCGACCCCGTCCCAGAACGCCAGCACGCCGGACACGGTCTCGTCCCCGACCAGCCGGAAGCTGTCGCGCCAGGTGTCCTCGGTGGGCCGGTGCTCGTCCCCGCGCTGCTGGGCGAGGCGCAGCCAGCCCACTTCGGCACCGGCGGCGTGCTTCACCAACCCGGACAGGGACAGCTCGCTGGCGCTCGGCCGACTCGCGGCCTGCTCCTCACTCAGCCCGATGACCGAACGCCGCAACGCACCGCGCTGCGCCTCCACGAAGCCGAGGAGCGCACCGCGCTCGTCTCCGTGGGCTTCCGCGGGAACGTGGGTGACCATGGTGTCCGCCTTCCGAACGTGACAGGAGAGCCAAGCGAGCAGCCGCGTCAAGGAGAGGCTTTCGCCCTCCCACCGGCACCGCAAACGCTACGGACCATCTAGGCCAGGATCTGTCCTAAAGGGACGGGGTGGGCGGGGTCGGGTCAGGTCGGGTCGGACTGGGTCGGGTCGCGGCGACGCCCGCTCCACGGCGTGTGCAGTGCTCCGGCGAGAGAGCAGTGCTCTGGTTGTGGTGCGCCGCGCTCACGCGAGAGCACCGCTCCCGTTCCCGCACCCTGCTCCGTACCGAGAGCGCCGCTCTCGCCCGCGCACCCTGCTCCGTACCGAGAGCGCCGCTCTCGCCCGCGCACCCTGCTCCGTACCGAGAGCGCCGCTCTCGCCCGCGCACCCACTCCCCCAGCCCCCTGCTCCACTCCGGGTGCACCGCTCTCGGCCCAGTGCGCTGCTCCAATCCACTGATCGCTTGGGCTGGTTGGACGACTCATGGCGCGCGCTGCGCGGGCCGTGGGGCGACGCTGGCGGCACGGGGCCCGCTCCGGGCTCCGGTTCATCGAGGAGCAGTTCACCAAGGAGCAGATTGATGAGTCCTCACCCCACCGAAGGGATGCGTTCCGGGCGCTCGAACGGCCGCGCCCGGCGCGGCAGACGGATGACGGCCGGCCTCGCCGCCGGCGCCGCCCTCGCCCTGGCCGTCGGCATCACCGCACCGGCCGCAGCCACCCCGCCGGAGTCGAAGACCGTCGCGCCGGCCGCCGCGCCGAACGCCCAACAGCACGTTGCCGGCAAGAAGATCATCCAGGAGATCCGCGGCAACCGAGTGACCGTACCCGCGTTCGGGTTCGCCGCCAGTAGCGCCAGGTGTCCCGCAGGACAGCAGGCCGCCGCCGGGGGCTGGGTGCTCGGCTCGAACCAGTTCATCGTGCCCGTGATGTCGTTCGCCTTCAGCCAGGCCGCCCAGCACGACTCGTGGCAGGTGCAGTTCCACAACCCGGGCGGCGAGGACTACTTCTTCGCGCAGGCCATCGCCTTCTGTTCGGCGAACACCTGACGGTCGTCCCGACGTCCCGCATCGCGAAGTCCCGAAAACACCGCTGCGGGACTCGTCGCCCCCTCGGGGCGGGTCCCGCAGCATCACGGCGTACTACGTCAACCGGCCGAACCGGCCCCGGCCAGCCCGATCGGCCCTGCCGGTCAGAAGGGGAACTGCGACCGGCCGTGCTGGACCGAGATCCACTTCTGGGTGGTGAACGCTTCGATCATCGACTCGCCGTTCAGGCGACCGCTGCCGGAGTGCTTCTCGCCGCCGAACGGGACGATCGGCTCGTCGTGCACGGTGGAGTCGTTGATGTGGATCATGCCGGTGTTGATCCGCTTCGCGAGGGCCACCCCGCGCTCGATGTCCGCCGTGTGCACCGCGCCGCTCAGCCCGTACGGGGTGTCGTTGGCGATCCGCACCGCGTCGTCGTCCCCGTCGAACGGCACGATCAGCGCCACCGGTCCGAAGATCTCCTGCCCGAGCACCGGCGAGTCCGTCGCGATGCCCGTGAGCACGGACGGCTCGACGAGGTTGCCCTCCGAGCCGCCGTGCAGCAGCGCGGTCGCGCCGGCCGCGAGCGTCTGGTCCACCAGCGAGGTGACGGCGTCGGCCTGGCGGGAGTTGATGAGGGGGCCGATGTGGGTGGTGGGGTCGGCAGGGTCGCCCACCTTCAGCGTCCGCACCTTGGCCACGAACTTCTCCGTGAACTCCTGCTCGACGCTGCGCGCGACCAGCACTCGGTTGGCCGCCATGCACACCTGGCCCTGGTGGACGAAGCGGCTGAAGACGGCGGCGTCGACCGCGTAGTCCACGTCGGCGTCGTCGAGCACGATCAGCGCGCTGTTGCCGCCCAACTCCAGGATGGCGCGCTTGAAGTTGGCCGCGCACACGGTGGCGACGTGCTGTCCGACCTTGTCCGAGCCGGTGAAGGAGATCGCCTTCGGCACCGGGTGCTCGATCAGCGCGTCGCCGATCTCCGCGATGTCGGTGATCACCACGTTCAGCAGCCCGGGCGGTAGGCCCGCGTCCTCGAAGACCTTGCCGACCAGCGAACCGCCGCAGATCGGCGTGTTCTGGTGGGGCTTGAGGACGACCGCGTTGCCGAGCGCCAGCGACGGCGCGACCGACTTGATCGAGAGGAGGAAGGGGAAGTTGAAGGGGCTGATGACCCCGACCACGCCCACCGGCAGCCGGTAGACCCGGTTCTCCTTGCCGTCGACGGGCGAGGGGAGGATCCGGCCCTCCGGCCGCAGTGCGAGCTGGATCGCCTCGCGCAGGAACTCCTTCGCCAGGTGCAGCTCGAAGCCGGCCTTGATGTGGGTCCCGCCCAGCTCGGCGATGATCGCCTCGGTGATCTCGGCCTCGCGCTCCTCGATGATGCGCAGCGCCTTCTCGAAGACCGCCCGTCGGGCGTACGGATTACTCTCGCCCCATGCCACCTGCGCACGCTCGGCAGCGCGATACGCCTGGTCCACCTCGGCCGCCGTGGCGACGGGGATCGAGGCGAGCTTCTCACCGTTGAACGGATTGAAGTCGATGATGTCCCAGGAGCCGCTCCCGGGCCTCCACTCGCCGTCGATGTACTGGTGGGCCAGCTCGGTGAACAAGGACATGGTGATCCGATTCCTTATCCCTCAGTTGCCTCGGAAGCGCATGACTGGTGCGGTGCTGATGTGACGTCACTATACGGGCGCTTTAATCAAGTTGGAGTAGACCACGGCGATAAAAACTGCGGTGGACCAGACCTGTCCGTCGTGCGGCGGAGGGCCGGAGGACGGCGTTCCGCCAGGGGTTTCCCGGGCGTCGAGACCGGCGGGAGGGCCGGGACGGCAGGCCCGAGGCGGAAGGGGCGAGGCGGAAGGGGCGGCTGACGGCGCAGGGAAGGACACTGCGGCGGTGACCCGGCGGTTTGGGGGGTGGCGACCCGCGGCGTGATGCGGGGCTCGGTGGCCGGGAGTGCGACCGGTGCCGGAGGGCGAGGGCACCCGCCGACGGTCTGGCGAGCCGTGACGACCGGCTCGATCGAGTGGGATACGGGGATCAGAGGATCAGGGACAGCGGTTCAGGGATCCGGGGATCCGGGGATCCGGGTTCAGGTGAGCTGGAGCAGCCCCCGCAACACGTCCCGGCTCTCCGCAGAGTCCGGGCTGTCCTCCTGGAGTCGGTGCAGCGCCCGCTCGTACTGGGCGACCTCCTCGCGCTTGTCCAGGTACAGCGCGCTGGTCAGCTGTTCCAGATAGACGATGTCGGAGACGTCCGACTCGGGGAACCGCAGCAGGGTGAAGGCGCCGCTCTCCCCGGAGTGCCCGCCGAAGCTGAAGGGCATCACCTGGAGCGTGACGTTCGGCATCTCCGAGATCTCGATGAGGTGCTTCAACTGCCCCTGCATCACGGCGCGGTCGCCGTACGGCCGGCGCAGCGCCGCCTCGTCGAGGACGGCGTGCAGATGCGGTGCGCGCTCGGAGACGAGCACCTTCTGGCGCTCCAGGCGCAGGGCGACCCGTCGGTCGACGTCGTCCTTGGGAGCATCCGGGGTGCCGCGGGTGACGACGGCGTGGGCGTACGACTCGGTCTGGAGCAGACCGTGGACGAACTGGACCTCGTAGATGCGGATGAGCGAGGCCGCGGCCTCCAGTCCCACATATGTCTGAAACCAGCCGGGCAGCACGTCGCCGTACCGCTGCCACCAGCCGGCCACGTTGGCCTCCTTGACCAGGGCGAGCAGCGCTTCCCGCTCCGTCTCGTCGGCCACCCCGTAGAGGGTCAGCAGGTCCTCGACGTCCCTCGCCTTGAAACTCACACGTCCCAACTCCATGCGGCTGATCTTCGATTCTGAAGCGCGGATCGAATAGCCGGCCGCCTCACGGGTGATGCCTCGCGATTCGCGCAGTCTCCGCAGCTGCGAACCCAACAGGATGCGCCGCACCACGGACCCGCCACCCGGGCCCTGCGCCCACGACTCGCCAGCGGTCACGACTCCGCCCCTCCCCTTCCATCGGTCTCTGTCTGTTGCCCAACGTGTCCGTCCGCACGTGTCGGCCCTCCGGTTCTTCAGTACAGCGTGGAGCATGCCCTAACCCCAAGTGCGGGATTCTGCCACCAAAACACTCCACCCTGTACTCGTTCGGTTACGGAAATGGAAAGCACTTGGGAAGCCGATGGACCAGATGAGAGGAAGATATCGGCAGGAAACCTGATGAAAGCTGACACGGCAGGCACGTGCACGTGCATCTGCCCTTGCATCTGCCGTAAGCATTGGCAACCATGGTCCCGCGTACAGCGTGCCCGTTCGTGTTAAAGCGTCACAGCTGCGATTCCCGGGGGAGTGCCTCGCATGGGGACGAATGGATCGACCATGCTCAAGCCCTTAAGGCAAGGGCTTCCCCCCATCGATTCCGCACGGGCCGTCAGCTCGGCGTCCTGCTCGCTGCCCGGCCGCCACGAAGCAGTGCGCGCGGCACGGCAGTTCGCCAGCGCGACCCTGCGGGACTGGGAGTTGCAGGAGCGCTACGACGACGTGACCCTGGTCGTCTCCGAACTCGTCACCAACGCACTGCGGCACGCCCTGCCGGACGAGCCCGCGCACGAGACGTACGAGAGGTACGACTCGCCCGTGCGGCTGCACCTGATGCGCTGGCCGGGCCGACTGGTCATCGCGGTGCGCGACCCCAGCCCGAAGACCCCGGGGACGCACTTCGGCGCCGCCGCCGACACGGACGCCGACACCGAGGCGTTCGACTTCGACACGGACGGCGTGACGCCCCAGGGCGCGGCGCCGCAGGGCCTCGCGCTGCTCCCGGAGGCGTGCGACACGGCGGAGTCGGGCCGCGGGCTCTTCCTCGTCGACTCGTTCAGTGATGCCTGGGGATGGCACCCGCTCGCCGGAGCGCTGCACGGCAAGGTCGTGTGGGCGCTTTTCAGGCTGGCTTGAGCGGTTGCGGCCGGCGGCGCGAGCCGACCGGCGGAGACGGGCCCGCCCCCTAGGGGGCGGGCCCGTCTTCTTGTCCGGCTACCTTCCGGGAAACTGCTGCGTACGGCCGGGTTCCCGGCGTCAGTCCGCCATCAGGTGGTCGAACTCCCCGTCCTTCACGCCCAGGATCATGGCTTCGATCTCGGCGGGCGTGTAGATGAGCGCGGGCCCCTCCGGGTGGCGCGAGTTGCGCATCGCCACGCCACCGCCGGGCAGCTTGGCGAACTCCACGCAGGAGCCCTGGGAGTTGCTGTGCCTGCTCTTCTGCCAGACGACCCCGGGAAGCTCCGTGGCCGCCATGCCGTTGTACGCGTGGTGCACGTGTAGCTCCCGAGGTACAAGGTGCATGTGTCAACTGTCGGGGATCATAGCTGTGTTTCGCGTGCGCATGCGCGAGCATCCGCACGCGCAGATGCACGTGCACGCGGGGTGTTGTTTCGGTTACGCATCGAACGGTCCCGCTCGGCGCTCGAAGCGCCGCCCGGTGAGGGCCCCCGTGCACTGGATGAGACGCGGAGCGAGCCCCGCAGGCTCCAGTTTCCACGTAATGACGGGTGATGAGCAGGACGACGCGCGACCAGAGGCCGCCGAGTGCGGTCATTCCACCAACACCCGCCACGACAGCCCCTGCGCGCCTCCCCCGTCGCACCCGAAAGCGCTTGTGCATCGACACGGGCCGAACGGAACGCGACGAGCGGAACGAGCCCGTCCGATCCGATCCGATGCGATCTGAGCACGGCGACGGATGTCGAATCCGGTGCACGTGCCGCAGCCTTCTGACGCATCATCAGCACTCGATGTCGTGAAGGCGGGGGACGTCTTCCCCGTTGCCACGTCCGACCGGCGGGCCGCCGGCCGCGGCAACGGGCGACGCCGCCGCCACGGGAAGTTCTCCCCTACCTCTTCGCCTCCGCCGCGAGCGTCGCGGTGAACTCCTCCAGTGCCCGGCCGATCTGCGCCGTCGCCGTGTCCAGTACGTCGTACTCCTCTTCGACGTCCTGTTGCTGCGGCGGAGCCTGGGCCGCCCATTGGGACAGGGCCTCCGTCACCCCGTCCCAGCGGGGCACGCGTCGTTCGCGCACCGCGCGGGCCGCGCGTTCGCCGTCGTGGCGGAGGGCTTCCGCCAGGGTTGCGGCGGCGGGGACGGGTGCGTCTTCGTGGGCCGGTAGGTGGGCCTCCAGGAGCATGGCGCCGCGGCCCAGTTGGGAGAGCGCTTCGCCGGCGGCGTCCGCGGCGCCGCGGGACAGGCCGCGACTGCGGACGGGTTCGTTGGCGGCCCGTTGCAGGGCGTCCTGCCAGGCCACCCGGGCGTCCCGGGCGGCCAGCAGCGCCTGCCGGATGTCCTGTTTCGCCGCGTCCGTCTCGGCGGGGCGGGCGTAGTGGTCGACGACCGCGGCGGCGTACCGGCAGTCCGCCTTCAGCCAGTCGGCGAGGCGGTTGCGCAGCCGCGGGGTCTCCCAGGCCGGGTAGACGGCGTACGACAGCATCGCCAGCACGCCGCCGATGAGGGTGAGGACGATGCGTTCGGGCACCGTCTGGCCGGCCTCCTCGCCGCCCATGTGCAGGAGGAAGACGACGTACGCGGAGATGCCGACGTTGGCCGCCGCGTAACCGGTGCGCAGCACCAGGTAGGTGGCGAAGCCGCAGACCACCGCAAGGGCGGCGGACGGGTAGGGGCCCGGGTTCGCCGCCTCCGCGACGGCGGTGGCGAGGCCGACGCCGACGAGCGTGCCGCCGAAGCGGGCGACGGAGCGGGCGTACGTCTGGGAGAAGTCGGGGCGCATCACCATCACGGCGGTCATCGGCGCCCAGTAGCCGTGGCCGAGCGGGAGCGCCGCGCCGGCGAGGTAGCTGGCGACGACGACCGTGGCCGAGCGTTCGGCGTGCCGCAGCACCGGTGAGCCGCGGCGCAGTTCGGCGCGGACGGTGCGCAGGGCGGACGGCAGCAGCCGCAGCAGGGAGGGACGGGCCCGGTGTCCGTCGGCGGTGCCTTCGCCGCGGGCGGTCTCCGTGACGTCGTCGAGGAGTGCGGAGAGGCGGACCGCGGCGCGGCGCGGCGGGCCGGCGAGCACCGCGCCGGTGTCCGGAGTGCGCAGCGCGGCGAGCGCGGGTGCGGGCAGCCGTGCGGGTTCGCCGTGGCGCACGGCGTGGGCGGCGGCGTCCAGGACGACGGCTGCGGCAGCGAGGAGTTCGCGTACCCGGGCCCGTTCGGGGCCCTCTTCCGGGACGCCGACGCAGGGGTCGGCGAGCGAGGCGAGCACGGGCCGGATGCGTTCGGCGATACCGCGCGTGCCGTGCAGCTCGGCGGGGCGGCGGCGGGCCTGGCGCGGGCTCACCGCGGCGGCGCTGCGGGCCAGCATCAGCGGCGCCGGGTCGAAGGGGGCGGTGGGGTCGTGGCGCAGTCGGCGCGCGTAGTCGGCCTCCGCGGCGAGGGCGTCGGCGAGCGCGTCGCGCTGCGCGCCCCAGGGTCGTACGGGGAAGAGCAGGATCAGCGCGGCCTGGACGAGTCCGCCGGCGGCGATCACCGCGGCGTGGCCGGCCGCGGCGGCGACGGAGGTGGGCAGGGTGATCGTGACCAGCATGATCGCGACGTTGGAGGAGGCGATGATGCCGACGGTGGGCCCGAGGGCCCAGCAGAGCCCGGCGCCGAAGGTCCACAGGGCGATCAGGGCGGCGAAGAGCGCGGGGTGGCTGGCCGTGAGGTAGCCGATGAAGGTGGAGACGGCGAGGCTGCCGCCGGACGCGAGCGCGAGCACCGGCCGGGGCCGCCAGGAGCGTTGGAAGGTCGCGATCACGGCTTGGAAGGCGCCGAAGGCGGAGCTGACGGCGACGAGTGGCCCGAAGAGCGCGAGGGTCCCGATGACGACGATCGCCAGACCGGCTGCGCCGCGCAGTGCGACGAGCGGTTCGAGCCCCTGTCGTTCGACGGTGAGTCCCAAGCGCGCGGTCTCCTTCAGCGCGCGAAGCCAGGTCATGGAGGGAGGCTATATCGGGGTATACGGTACGGGTCACCCTTGGCGGCAACGCCATCGGAGCGTCGCCGAAGGCGTCATCGAAGGCGCCATCGGAGACATCGCCGGGGGCGTCGCCGGTGAAGCTTTTCGCAGCAGTTCGCGACCAACCCCAAAATAAGTCTTTGACAGTGATGGGGGGAGGGCGCAGACTGCCGGGCATGTCAGGTGCCGACCACCATCCGCCCCTCAGCGGGCTCCGCGCCCTCGCGCACCCCCTGCGGCTGCGGCTGCTCTCCCTGCTCACCGGTGCGCCGATGAGCAGCGCGGAGGCCGCCCGGGAACTCGGGGAGTCCCAGGCGAACGTCAGCTATCACATGCGCCAGTTGCACGCCGTCGGACTGCTCGACCTCGTCGAGGAGACGTCCGTACGCGGCGGGAAGGCCAAACGCTACCGGCATATGCCCGACAGCGGCGAGCGTCTGCCCGTCGGATCCGGCGCGGACCACCGCGCCGTCGCGTCCGTACTCGCCGACGAGTTGGTCCGGCGCAGCCGCGAACGGCTGCCGGGCGCGGCGGGCGACTTCACCGACGCCGAGCTGACACTGGCGCCGGAGTCGTGGCAACGGGTGAAGGCGCTCGCGGCGGAGCTGGGCCGCGTCCTGCACGAGGAGGCGCTGCCGCCCGGCACGGCGGAGGCGGTACGGGTCAGCGCGACGGTCATGCTGTTCCCGATGGTGGGGCGGGGCGAGGAACTCAAGACGCCCGCGCCGGAAGACGGGGCGGCGTCCCGCGGTGGCGCCCGATGAGCGACTCCCCGGACCTCGAAGCCGTCGCGCCGGCACCGGTGTCGCTGTTCGCACCGCTGCGGCACCGGCCCTTCCGCTGGCTGGCCACCGGTCGCACCCTCACCCAGCTCGCGAACGCCATGGCCCCGATCATCCTGGCCTTCGCCGTGCTCGACCTGACCGGCTCCGCGGTCAGCCTCGGGCTGGTCGTCGGCGCGCGCTCCATCGCGACCGTCGTCCTCGTCCTCTTCGGTGGGCTGCTCGCCGACCGGCTGCCGCGCCCCCTGATCCTCCAGGGCACCAGCGCCGCCGCGGCGCTCTCCCAGGCCGCCGTCGCCGCGGTCCTGCTGCTGGGCACGTCCTCCGTACCGCTGCTCATCGTGCTCAGCGTGGTCAACGGCGCGATGTCCGCGATGTCGATGCCCGCGACGGCGGCGCTCGTGCCGCTCGTCGCGCCGAAGGACATGCTGCGCAGCGCGAACGCGGTGACCCGCATGGGCGTCAACCTCGGCATGATCGTGGGCGCGTCCTTCGGCGGGCTGCTCGCCTCGCTGCTCAGCCCCGGGTGGGGCATGGCGGTGAACGCGGCGGTCTTCGTCTGCGCCGGCCTCGCCTACCACGGGATCCGACTCCCCCCGCGGGCGGCGGACGACGCCGCAAAGGCGCCGCCGAGGTCCCGGCCACTGGCCGAACTCGCGGAGGGGTGGCGCGAGTTCACCTCCCGCTCCTGGGTGTGGATGGTCGTCGCCCAGTTCTTCGTCGTGAACGCGGTCACCTCCGGCGGCATCCACGTCCTCGGCCCGACGATCGCCGACGACACCTTCGGCCGCACCGCATGGGGCCTGGTCCTCGCCTCCCAGATGGTGGGCGCCTTCGTCGGCGGCTTCGTCGTGGCCCGGTCGCGCTCGCGCCACATGCTGCGCATCGGCGTCGCCGTGATCGCCCTCGACGTGTTGCCGTTGATCGCCCTCGCGGAGGCGGCGCCGGTCGCGCTGCTCGTCGTCGCGATGTTCGTGAACGGCATGGCGATCGAGCAGTTCAGCGTCGCCTGGGACCTCTCCCTCCAGGAGAACGTCCCGCCCGACCGGCTCGCCCGCGTCTACTCGTACGACATCCTCGGCTCGCTCCTCGCGCTCCCCCTGGGCGAGATGGCCGCGGGCCCGCTCGCCGAGCGGTACGGGATGCGCGCGACGCTGCTGGGCGGTGCGGTGCTGAGCCTGGCGGCGACGGGGGCCGCGTTGTGCGACCGGGGCGTGCGGACGCTGACGGTCCGCCCGCCGCAGGTGGTCGCGAAGGGCGAGCCGAGCGAGTCGGTGCCTTCGCCCACGTCCCCGGCCACGGAGGCGGACCGTCCGTGAACCCGAGCCCCGTGACGACCGGGTCAGGAGGCCACTCGGACGGGGAAGACGCAACTTCGACACGGCTCGCAGAGGCAGCTACCTTCACCTGGTCTTCGGCGATCGCCCACGGTCGCATGGGAGTTCCTCCGGGCTGAGCCACCCGCGACGGGATGAGCTGGTCACGCCCCACGAACCCCCGCCCCATGCGTGAGCCACCGAACGCGGGTCCGCACCCGTGCGCCCCCGACCAGGGAGAGATGCATGCCCCGTCTTGCGCTGTACACGTTCGGCGCCCTCACGTCACCTCTCGCCGACCCCGGCCCCCTCACACGTGAGTTCTACGACCTGGGTGAGGCCGTCTACGGGAAGATCGGCCAGCACCCCGGATACCTCGCGCGCGCCGAAGCGGCAGAGGGCGACCGGGCCCGCTGACCCGACCGCTCGGCCGGGTCTCTGCGGCCCTCCTGCGGCTGGGCGCGCAGGTCCCCGCCCCGGAGTCCAGGCCCCGGGGCTACTCCCCGCGCGGCTCCTTCAAGACGTACGCCACCAGCGCGTTCGCATGGCCGTGGCCCAGGGCGTGGTCGGTCTTCAGCCAGGCGACCAGCTCCATGTGCTTCGTCAGGGGGGACGCGCGGATCAACTCCAGCCACTCCTCGACCGGGCGCCCGTACTTCTTCTCGATCGCCGGGAAGTAACTCGCGGGGCCCTTGGCCCCACCCGTCGACCCGCCCGTGGTGTTCGTGCTCATGGGACCCCTTCTCCGTCATCGCCGCGTGATCAGCGAATATGACACGAGTCACCCGTCGAACTCATCGGTGTGGCCGAGTGCCACACTGTGCAACATGTCACATGATCATGACAGCGACAGCCCCGTCCTCAGCGTGGGCGAGCGCGATGCGGACCTGAGCCAGTGCCTGTCCGACGGGCTCGACGCGGTGAACTTCCCCGCGACCGGGACGACCGCCGCCGACCAGACGAGCCTGTCGGTGAAGGTGGTGGACGCCGCGGGCGAGGTCGTCGCGGGGCTGACCGGCTGGACGTGGGGCGGGCTGTTCGGGATCGACATGGTGTGGGTGCGCGAGGACAGCCGTCGCGACGGCTGGGGCAGCAAGCTGCTGCTCGCCGCCGAGGAGGAAGCACGGCGGCGCGGCTGCGACCGGGCGTGCGTGTCGTCGTTCACGTTCCAGGCGCCCGGGTTCTACCAGCGGCACGGCTACGTGGAGACGGGCCGGACGCTCGGCTTCCCGGGCGGCGCGGAGGACGTCCACATGTACAAGTCGTTCGACATGTCCGCGTGATACGGGCGCGTCGCCGTGGCCCCCGGGCCGTGCTCCCGCACCCTCCCCGACCAGGCCACCAACCGCAAGCGCCGCAGTTGTGGTGACGGTCGCCCACCGGCCGCCGAGCCCGCGACCGGTCGACGCTGTGCGTAGGCTGCCCGGCGAGATCATGAACCACTCACCGGGGGAAAAGACATGACGAGAAATCGGATAGCCCGCGGACTGGCGGTCGCCACCGCCGCGACCGCGCTGACGCTCAGCATGACGAGCTCCGCCCACGCGGCGAACGCCACGCTGTGGGTGAACGACCGTGGCTACATCAAGCACATCGACGACGGCGACCGCTTCGAAGTGTGCGACCGGAAGGCCGACGGTCACGGTGTGACGGGCACCCTGCGCGGTTACGACGACACCGGTCAGAACGTGATCCTGGGCAGGGCGTCCGACGGCGGAGACGGCGGCTGCGGCACCTTCTTCTACAACGTCCAGAAGTACCGCGAGTACCTGTTGATCATCGAATGGCACGGCGGCGAGTGGAAGCAGCGAAGCCTCAGGGAATAGCCCGACCGACGGGCCCGCCACGACCAACGGCGGGCCCGCCAGCCCTCTCCCGTGTCGGCGCCCCGAAGAGGCCGCCGCTTCCTCAGCACCGCCGCAGCCCTGACGCACGCGTACACCACGGCCCTGCACCGCAACGGCGCGCTGGTCGTCAAGGGCATGACCTCGCTGTGCGGACACCCCGCTCACCGTGCCGGTGGGTGGTCCGTTCGGCCCGGCCCGGAAGGCTGCCCTTCCGGGCCTCCCACCACCTTGCGCCCCCTTGATAGACCGGACCGGGCCCGACGAGACCCGACGAGTCTCACGAGGCCAACCGAGAGGTGGTGCCGCGATGCATGAGAACGAGCTGTCGGAACGGTCCCGTTCAGCGGCCCGTGCCCGATCACGCCCGCCAGCACGGGCCGTCGGCGCCGCCGCACCGGTCAGGGACCGGGCGGGCCCGGAGATCCCCGGCCTCCCCCGCGGCGGCGCCGACGTCCTGGCCCTCCAGCGCACCGCCGGCAACGCGGCCGTCACCCGGGCGCTGGCGGCACGGCGGCACGTCGGCGATGCCGCACCCGGGCACGGCCTGCCCGTGCAGCGGGTGCTGCGCAACAACCAGCGGCAGTTCGGTCCCGGCCAGTTGCGGCAACCCAGGGCGAAGGACCAGGAGCACCTGGAAAAGGTCTTCCCCAAGACCGCGACCGGCGCCAACGAACAGTTCCCCAACCCGATCACGATCCACAAGTCCCTCATCGACTCGCTCTCCGCGCGCCTCAACAAGGTCCCCCAGGACGAAGTCGGCACCGAAGGCCCTGCCGCCTGGGTGAAGGGCATCAACAGCCAACGGGCCAAAAAGGATGGGTACGAGCGCAACTGCATCGACGCGGCGCGCAGCTTCATGGCCTCGTGGTCCGGCAACCCCACGGTGGCAGCCCCGGTCCACGACAAGGGCAAGAACGACGTCGAAACGGACGGCCCCGACCGGACGAAGCAATGGCTGGGCACCAACTGGAGGACCACCGAGGCGCAGACGGGGCAGCAGGTCCAGGATCGGTGGCAGGTCGTGGCGAACCGCCTGAGGGGCTCGGGACACGGCGCAGCCAGCATCGTGGTGTTCAGAAACACGAAGACGAACAATGTCCACGCCGTCAACGGCGTCAACCACAACGACAGGGTCGTGTGGATCGACCCTCAGCAGGGCCTGGTCAGTGACACGCCACCCTACGAGGGCGACATGTTCATGACGATCACGCTCGACCGCCATTTCGCACCGGTCGACCCGCCGTGAGGCGTGGTCAGCCAGCGGGATCGGGGGCGTGGGCCGGCAGCAGGTCGGCGATGGCGCGCAGCTCGTCGCGGAGCCGCGTGACGTACGCCTGACGGTCCGTGCGCTCCTCGTCCGGCAGCCCGCCCCCGCCGTCCATGAGGTGCACGCCCAGCCACATCCGACCGGCGATGTGGGCGTGCACCTCCCACAGCTCCTTCTGCGTGAAGCCCCGCCCCTGGCACGCGGCAACGGCGGAGCGCCCGGCCTCGACGACGGACTCCGCGAGCTGCCGGTCCGCCGGCGAGGAGGCGCGGGACGTGCTCGTGACCCCGTCCCGTTCGAGCGCCCGAGCAGCGTCCCGCCGGGCGTCGAGCCGCCGGTCCCCGTCCCGGGTGCGCAACGCGTCGGACACCTCCCGGTCCAGCCCGTACGGGAAGAACCACGTCCCGTCGTCCTTGCCGGGCATGCTGCTCATGTACGACTCCCCTTCGTTCCGCACGACGCATGAGCGACGCACAAAGCGAGGATGCCCCACCGAGCCAGAGAATGGGACTCGGCGGGGCACCCTCGCGGTGGTACGGGGTCGGTCGTCAGACCGAACCGTCCTTAATGCCGGCCACGAAGGTGGCGAACGCGTCTGCGGGGACGCGCAGGACCGGGCCGGCCGGGACCTTGGAGTCACGGACGGGGACGACGCCGGCTGCGGACGCGTAGGCCGGTGCCCACTCGACGCAGTTGCCCCCTTGTTGGCTGTAGGACGACTTCACCCAGTAGTCAGCCGTCGGGTCAACGTTCATGTTCAAGTTCCTTCCGAGCGGTACCGATGGCTTGCAGGGATGCCGACGGAGACAGTGCTCCTGCCTGCAAGTGATCGTAGGCCCTCTCCCATGTGTGGATGAGGTCCTCGTCCCGCTCCAGGTAGCCACGGCTGGCCGACTCCGTATAGCCAACTACCGTGCGGTCCCGCATCGATAGCAAGACCACGGGGAGCAACAGCGGGCGCAGGTCGCCGAGGCTGAACGGGACGACTTGAACCGTCACGCGAGGTGCCTGGGCGTGCCGCATCAAGGAGTCGAGTTGCTCTGACATCACATCGTGTCCGCCGACCCTTCGGCGCAGGCAGCTCTCGTCCAGCACTGCGTAGACCAGCGGCGCACTCTGCCCGGTCAGCAGCCGCTTCTGGCGCGTGCGCAGAAGGGCAACCCGCTCGGCAGCCAACTCGGCTCCGATCACACCTCGCTGCACGTCCGCAGCCGCGAGCGCTTCGGCGTACCGAGAGGTCTGGAAGACGCCTGGAACAACCCCGAGTTCGAACGTGCGCAGCCTCATCGCCCGAACCTCCTCTTGCAGGTACTCCGGGAAGCCCTCCAGCAACACAACCTTCCGGATGGCCTGCCACATCACCTGAAAGGTCGCACCCGTGCTCAGCGCCGCGTCAGCCCGCTGCGCGAATTTCTCGGTTGGGGATTTGCGGCACGTTTCCACGGCGGATACGTGGGTTCCCGAGTAACCCATACGCTCGGCTAGCTGATCTTGAATCCATCCTTGTGCCTCTCGTGAACTGCGGAGTTGTGCACCGAATGCCGCAGCGGGAGAGGACTGAGGGTCAAGTTCCTTGCGATTCATGGCCCACTTCAAATCTTCCCGTAGTCGCAACAGGTTGAAGATGTGCCCGACTCTAGGCCAACCTGACAGCACTTGGTAGTGAAACCACTACGGAGAGGAGTCGTCATGCCTGGCGAACTCGCAGTCGGCGCACTCGCGTACGACACCGTGGAGAAGCGGTGCGGTGTGGTCATGGACGTCTACGGGTCACTGGTCATGCTGCGTCCGCGCCACGGCGGATGTGAGTGGGACGCGCGGCGGGAGAACGTCCGTACCGCCACCCTGGACGACCGACTCGGGTCCGCACTCGCCGAGCTGAACGCGCTCAGCAGCAGACGCACCCCGTAACCACCCACAACTCCGCTCGCGCGTAACGGCGTTTCCCTGGCGCCGAAGAGAATTACGCGAGGGCGGTAGGGGTGAGGGGGACGGTGATCCCCCTTGCTCCTGGTCCCGGTCGCCCGCGAGGCACGCCCCTGCCCCCGGGCGACCGGGGCCGAACACCCCCACCCCACAAGCGGAGTCCTCGATGACGCTCAACGTCGAACCCACCCACGCCATGCCCGACGGCACCCGCATGGTCCGGCTCTGGGACAGCAACGCACCCCACCGCGTCATCGTCACCCCCCGCGCAGCCTTCACCCACTTCCTCGGCCTCGCCATGGACGACGGATACCGCGACCTCGAAGCCACCGACGAGGAAATGACCACCGCCGCCCGCCACGAACGAACCACCGTCGACCACCAATACGGCATACTCCCCGACCCACCACCCCCCACCCACTTCCCCGACGAACACCCCTGACGTGGCACGCAGAAAGTGCCCCGCCGAGCGCCCCTTCTCAGGCGTCGGCGGGGCACCTTCATGCTCGGCCTCCGCTACGGACGAGGTGAAGGCGACGGCGGGAGCGCCCCGCGCAAACCCGGGATCAGCACCGCCGCCACCGCCAGGTGGATCAGGGTCAGCGCGGCCCGGGTGCCGCCGGCCATGTCGCCGGTGAGCGGGAGGAAGGAGAGGGCCAGTACGGCGACGGCCACGCCGGTCCAGACGGCGCGGGCGCGGCGTACCCCGAACCGTTCCAGCGCGGCCAGGAGGCCCCAGCCGGCGAGGGCGACCAGCAGGGCGACTAACGCGACCGCCACCGCGCCGATTTCCAGGGTCTCGTCGCCGTTGGCGATCTCCAGCCGCCGGCCCAGCATCGGGTCCGCGACCAGCCACACCAGGAGGGGCGCGAGGACCGCGAGGCCCGTGACCGCCGAGCGTCGTTCGCGCACGTTCACTTGGCGCCTTCCGCGACCGCGCCGTGCAGGAAGATCTCCACCAGTTCCTGCGTGGTCAGCTCCGGCTCGTCCTCGATGTGCGGCTGCGTGAAGAGCAGCCCGAAGAAGAGGGCCGCGATCTGCTCCGGCGGCCGGCGCAGGGTGGCCTTGTCGGGCTCCAGCAGTTCCGCGATGGCCGTACGGATGCGGGTCGTCGACTCCTCGCGGCCGGCGCCGCGCACCGTGCCGGCGTGCTTGCCGCCGCGGTGTCCGGAGGCGTGCAGCGAGCCGGCGATCGCGCCCATGCGGTCCAGGTGCGCCTGGAGGGCCTGGGCCGCCTCCACAAGTCGGTCGGGCAGCGGCTGGGACACGTCGATCGCGCCGAGTTCGCGGACCGCGTGCTCGGGCGAGAGCGCCTCCGCCAGGCAGGCTTGCAGCAGTTCGTCCTTGTCGGCGAAGACGCGGAAGATGGTGCCCTCCCCGATTCCCGCAGCGCGGGCGACCTTCGCGGTGGTCACCGCGGAGCCGTACTCGGCGATCAGCGGGATCGCGGTCTGGATGATCATCGCGCGCCGCTGCTCCGGGGACATGCCGGGGGCGCGACGGCGTGCGGACGGGCTTTCCTTGGGTGCTGTCATGACGACGAGAGTGCGGAGTGAGTCCTCACTCCGTCAATGAGTGAGGACTCACTCCACAGGTGACTGAAGTCCTGGCGAATCTTCCGCCGAGCCCGCTGCACCCCCAACCGCATGACTGCCATCACCGCAGCCGTCCTCACCCCGGAGCGTCAACGCCAAAGGCTCACTGCCTCGGCGACTCGTTCTCTGAACTCCCGTACGACCGATACCGCGCCGTGGTGGTCCATGGATGCCGCGAGGTCTCGGACGTGGTCGTTGCTGCGGGGGGAATTGAGGGTGTCGAGGAGGTCGAGGGCCTGCATCCCGGTATGACAGGCGCCGTCGAGATCGCCCTGCTGGTAGTGGGCGGTGGCCATCCGGGAGAGGTAGAGCGCGCGGGTGCGGGTGTATCCGTCGCCGTAGGACGCGTGGGCTTCGGTGAACTTCGTCTGGGCATCGCGGGGGTGGCCCAGATCGAGGAGGCAGGAGCCGGTGAGCATGTCGATCTCTGGCTTCTCGACCCAGTAGGACCAGGTGGGGTCGTTGTCCCGGCGGCCAGCAGCGAGATGGTCGACTGCCTGGTTCAGCGCGCGGTAGCAGGCGCGGGCGTCGCCCGCTTTGGCGAGAGCTCGTGCCTGGCGGGCGGAGAGCATGGCGTCGACGACGGGGGTGCTCTGGCCGCGGACGGCGACTTGCGCGGTCCGGATCATCGCGTCGGCATCGTGGGGGTTTCCCACCGAGTAGTGCTGGACGGCGGCGAACGCGAAGACGTTGGCGCAGAGCAGTGCGTCGCCGCTGGTGCGGGCTGCCCGGAGGGCGGCGTTGAAGTAGCGCTGGGCGGCGGCGTGGCGTCCGGCGTCGAAGGCCATCCATCCGCACATGCGTGCCAGATCGGCTGCTTGGGCGTGGAGGCGGGCGCCTTGGGCGCTGGTGTAGGAGCTGTGTGCGAGGAGTTGGTGGACGAGGGAGAGGTGGGCTTCCGCCTCGGTGATCAGGTCCCCGCCGCCGTAAGCGTCGTCATCGCGCTGGAGTTCGCAGATGCGCGCCGCGATGCGGTCGACCATGGACGCGCTGACGCGGCGGCCACCTTGGGCGGTGGCGTGGGCGATGTCGGGGTTCGCGGTGAGCCAGTCGTGGAGAAGCGCGGTCAGAGTGACACCGGAGACGATGATGAACTTCCGACGGTCCATTCGGCCGCTCCTCAGCACGTCGTCGAGTACGGCCACGGTACCGACGGCGGTCCAGGGCCGGTACAGCTCGGGAAGGTCGGGACCGGGCAACCAGTACGGCCATGGCATCGCTTGCCTGGCCTGTTCGGCCACGCCGAAGACGACGGCGATCAGACGTTGCGTCACTTCGTCGGGAGTCCGGCCGTGTTCCCAGCAGGAGACGGTCTTCTTCGTGGTGGCCACATTGATCCGTGCTCTGTGCCCGGCTTCGCGAATGCGGTCCGCGAGCATCTGCTGCGACAAGCCCCAACGCCGACGGGCGTGAACGAGAGGATGGTCGTTGTCCGGGGTTGGGGACACCGGGACCTCCTGGGCCGGGACGAACGCGATCGTCGCGGAGTGTAGAAGCCACGTGACGGGCGACGAAAGGGCGCAGGACCCGATACGGCAGCGCAACGGAAGGGGACAGCCGGGGGCTTGACAACCACCTTGGACTACGAGGTGGGGGCTTCGCCCGGCCGAGGGTGAGACGCCATGGTCGGGAGAGTCCCGCGGCTCTCCCCCTCGGGTGTCTGCCCGGGCCGGGACCGCACGCAGAGTTCGAGGAGACGCACATGAACACCCTCGCACCGACCATGATCACCAGCTCGGACGTTTCAGCGTTGGGGCCACAGCCGGACCCGGCGGCGTCGACGGTCCGCCCGTTCGGGCTGACCTTGGCCACCCCGGTCGCCGTGGCCGAGGAACCCGACAGCCCCCTGGCCTTCTGCCCCGAGCGCCAGCTCACCGTCACCGACGGCGGGGAGCCCTTCATCCACGCCCCGTCCATGAAGACCGCGTTCACGACCACGTCCCAGACGCGGGAGGACATGCAGCTCGCGACGGACACGGACAACGACACCGACTGACCCAAGGGGGTAGTGGATCATGACGGTCCTGGTGCTGACCCGCCGCCGCATGGACGCCACTGCGGACATGATCGTCGCCGAGTTGTCCGCACGCGGTGTACCGATCGTCCGGCTCGACCCCGGCGACTTCCCCGAGTCCAGCGTGCTCACCGCACGGCTCGATCCCGGGCGAACCGGCTGGGAGGGCGTGTGGCGGGGGCAGCACCGGGACCTTCCGCTCGAAGCAGTCACGTCCGTGTACTACCGCCGCCCCACAGGGAACCGGTTGCGCCCCGGCCTCTCTGTTGAGGACGCCCGCTGGGCGCAGGCCGAGGCCCGAGCCGGACTCGGCGGCGTGCTCACCTCGCTGTCCTGCACCTGGGTCAACCATCCGCACCGCAACGCCGTCGCGGACTGCGTTCCCGTGGCCCTGGCCGAGGCCGCCCGTAGCAGCCTGACCGTCCCCTCCACCCTGATCACCAACGACCCCGCGGAAGCACGCGACTTCGTCTCCGCCCTTCCTGGCGGCCGGGCGGCCTACAAGCCGCTGGGAAACAGCGCGCCGGGAGCACACCGGGGGCAGCGGCATGCGCTGTGGACGACGCTCGTCACCGCCGATCAGATCACCCCGGACATCGCCGTCACCGCCCACTTGTTCCAGGCATGGGTCGACAAGGCGTACGAGGTTCGCCTGACCGCAGTGGGCGACCGGCTGTTCGCCGGTGAGATCCATGCCGGGTCCGAGGCGTCCCGGTCCGACTTCCGTCGGGACTATGACGCGCTCACCTACGCCCCCTGCGAACACGTGCCCAAGACCGTTCGCCGGGGTGTGAGAGCCCTCATGCGCACCTTTGGTCTCCGCTACGTGGCGATGGACTTCCTCGTTGACCACCAAGGGGGCTGGCACGCAGTCGATGTGAACCCCAACGGCCAGTACGGCTTCATCCCCCACCTGCGCGAGCCGATCACCCGAGCCATCGCCGACGTCCTGCAAGGAGAGATTCCCCCATGCCCACCGCCACCGCATCACCCGACTCCGCGGAAGCTCGCCGGCGCCTGGCCGACACCCTCACCGCCGAAGGCATGCTGACCGAGGGGTCGCCCTGGTACGAGGCATTCGCCACCGTCCCCCGGGAGATCTTCGTCCCCCGATTCACCCTGAGCGGACCCGACGGCCGCCGCGCGGTCGAGCCCGGCGATGCCGACTACCTCGACGCCGTCTACACCGACACCACCCTCACCATCCGGCACGACGACGCCGGCACACCGATCAGCTCGTCAAGCCAGCCGTCGGTGATGGCCCGGATGCTGGAGGCGTTCGCCGTCCCCGCCGACGCCCGAATCCTGGAGATCGGCACCGGCACCGGATACAACACGGCCCTGCTGTGCCATCTGCTCGGCGCGGTCCAGGTCACCACCATCGACGTCGATCCGGAACTGACCGCCACCGCACGCCTACGCCTGGCCGACATCGGCCACCACCCCACCGTCGTCACCGGCGACGGCACCCAAGGACATCTCGCGGGTGCCCCGTATGACGGCATCCTCGCCACCTGCGGCGTCGACCGCCTCCCCATCGCCTGGACCCGTCAGGTCCGCCCCGGCGGCACCATCGTGACGAACATCGGCAACGGCGTCGTCCGCCTCACCGTCGACCAGGACGGCACCGCCGAGGGTCGCTTCCTCCCCGACGACGCCATGTTCATGCGGGCCCGCCCGGCGCCCGACCACACCGCCCCCGCAGCAGGGCAGTTCACCGGGCTGATCATGAAGGAAACCGGCACCCGCCGGGAGATGGGCATCCCCGTTCCCGCCGACGAAGTCATCCACACCCTGGCCCACGAGGTCTGGATGCTTCAGCACGACGTGCTGTCGATGTCGTTCGAGACGGACCCCGCCACGCTGGTGCACGGCCTCGTCCACCCGTCGTCCGGATCGTGGGCCAGAATCACCCCTCAGGCCGGTGACCGCGTCACCGTCGAGCACGGCGGCGCGAGGGACCTGTGGACCGAACGCCTCGACCTCGCCGTCCAGTGGGCCGCCGCCCACCGACCCCGGCCCGGCGTCTACACCCTCACCATCGGATCCTGCGGCACCCACACCCTCCGGCGAACCGGCACGTCCCCCGTGTACTGGACGTTCTGACAGCGCTGTGCGGGCCCTGGCGTATGTGTGGGCCCGGCCGGACACGACCCAGCGGGGCGCGGGCCCGGAGGCCCCCCGCCGACAGGGGGCCTCCGGGCCCGCGCGGTCGTTGTCGGGTGAACGCGTGCGGCGGTCGGCGTTCACCCGCTCCGTCGGGGCGCCCGCCGGCCGGACAGTGGTGGCACGGTGAGCGCGCCACCACCGCCCGACCCGGCCACGTCGGTGGGAGCGACAAGCGCGGCGACGGCCGACGCACCGACGGTGCCGGCGCTCGGCCGTGCTCGTCGGGAGGGGGGAAGGCCGTCGTGGGGGGTTGTGCGCTTGGTCTTCACTGCTCGCCTCCGCGTGGATCCGAGGCCGGCGGGCGCCGCTCGGCCCCGTGGGACCGGGAGGCGCCCCCGGCCCACCTCCAGCCCGTTCCGCACGACGGGCCCTCGGTGGCGCCGACGCGTCCGACCCCGAATGTGGCGGGTCATGATCCTGTCAACCGGCGTGATCAGGAATCTAGGTCGCCGCACCCGTCTCGACAAGGACGGCTTTTGGTCGCGCCCGGCCGCGTCGGTGGCGGCTGTGACCTGCGGGAAGCCCTCTTTGCCGGTCCCGCGAAAGGACGGCCGCCTCCGCTGCCGGAGCGCGCCCTGCGCGGCGTGCGCGATGCTGGCTCGTGGGTCAGTACGCCGCGGGCCGTCGGCCCCGGGCTGCCGCCCCCGCCTGTTCGATTGACACACCATCATCGAACTGGTCGCGCGGGCCGGGTGGTTCGAACGGGCCACACGGTGGACCGCTCCTCAACTGACTGACGCTCCTTCATTTTTCCGCAAGACGGTTACGTAATGTCCCCCACCCTGACACGGAGGTTCCGGCCCCGGGGGTCGACGGTCGATCGGTGGCCACCTTGCTGTGTGACGGAAGCGACCGGTGTTACGGGAGAGAGGGCTGGGTGTGCAGGTCCGGGCATATGGGGGCGTAACTCCGGTACGGGCGCGGCTGAAACACGCCCCCCGGCAGCGGAGATCACCGGTCCGCCGGTGCGGCCAATGCCACTGCCCCCTCTCCTGGATCAACCGATCCATGTCGGTCTGTCACTGAAAGCCCGAAGGCACGAGGTTTCGCCGCACCGCCCTTTCATGAACGGCGGCACCGGACGGGCATCGAGGGGTTCGCGGCAGAAGGTGTCAGCGTGCCCCTGCTATCAGTCAGCGGTTGTACAGCCGTGTTTCCGACCGTTCGCACGATCCATTCCGGCATCCGAATCGGTCAATCACACCGTGATGATCAGTTCCAGATAGACCCTTGGCATGGATACGGAACTCGCCACTTCCCTCGCTGAATGTTCTGCCTGCCCGCCATCGCAGCGATACGTCTGGCCAGCAAGGCAGTTGCCGCGAGGAGGCGCAACGACGTTGGCTGACAGGATTCGCTTGGCGGCGTTGTGCACCCGCTGAGCACATCGACCTACGGCCAGAATATTCAGCCATCCTCCCCTAGCCCCGTAGTGGCGTACCTTTTGGCCCCCTACCATCTCAACGTCCGTATATCGGCGGTGAATTGGAGTCCAAGGAAATGGTCAGATTCGTACGCCTTATATCTGCTCTCGCGGTCGCAGCCACTCTGACCGTGACGGCTAATTCGGCCCACGCGTCCGACAGCGGAACTCGCACGATCGTCGCCATCCAGAAGCAGGAGTCCGGCGTCGCCCACGAGGACACTCCGCAGAAGGCGCCACCTCGTTCCAACCCCGGCTCCCTCAACCCTGAGGATCGTCTGGGTCCCATCCCGAAGGAATCTGCGGAATCCACGCAGAAGAGGCTTGAGGCCGCCCAGAAGTTCAGGGCTTTACGCGAAAGCGGAAAGGGTGCGACTCAGGCAAATGCCGGAGTCGCAGAATGTCAGGCTCTACCGCTCTCCTACCGCAACATAGGGGTGGTGGTGGATCACTTCTCCTGGTGTCACGTCGGCAACTTCATCGTGACCGTCCGGGAGTGTACGTCCGGGGGCAGTTGCACCGAGGTCGGGAAGGCCACGTTCCGGGCGACGACGGTTGGCTTTGGACGGAACGGCTCCCGCCAGGCGAGCTTCACGATGTCGTTCGACCAGTGGAATGTGAGTGGCAAGGCACCGGCTCAACAGATCACATTCGACATGAAATGCACTGTCACCAGCGGATCCGCGTGCAACGGTGACACGGCCAACAAGCAGACGGCAACGATCGCCCAGTGGCAGGCCATGCCCAGCGCCTACTTCGGCTTCACCTCCCCCGTGGCGGGCTCGGTGGGGACTGACCTATTGAGCTGGAACACTTTCGTTCCCCAACTGTCCGTGGTGGGTGGCAACACCGTGGACATGTCGTGGAACGGGTTCCGCTGCGACTCCGCCTCCTACATCCCGCAGACTCAAGGCTGCGTTTTCGACCTCTCGACGGAACTCTGGTACGACCTCAAGCTGGCTGATCCAGAAGTCAATGAGTCGGCTACGCACATCCAAGACGCCCAGAATCAGCCTGACGTCACCTTCCCGATGTACGCGGGGAAAACGGTGCCTGGCGGTGTGCTCAGCGGGCAGCCGCTCACCCGCGTCTACCATGACACTGCTTTGCGTGAAGCCAACCACCGCAAGGCGGTATCTACATGCAGGCAGCATTTTGGAAACTACTCTGCCCGCGGCCTGGACTGCGACGAGTATCCGTTCCAGTCCACTTTGCAAGGGGCCGCGGCGGGCGATAACCGGTACTCCGCTCGGGCTCTGACCTCTTCGGACAATCAGGCAGCTGGTCGAAAGCTCGGTACCTGGTACGGGAGTCAGAGGATCCTCGACGGTGACACCTTCTACACTCTGGTTCTGCCCTGACCAGTAACTAGCGCCACCAGCGGCGCGGCAGACGGCCTCTGTCGCGCCGCCTTGGCTAGGAGGAACAGTGCCCGGAGCAGAGCAGCCCCTGCAGAAGCAGCGCGTGAACCCCCGCGTCGAGTACCGCCACTTCCAACTGCTGGACGACGGGGCCACGGCAACCACACCGCCGGGGTGGCCGACTCCCGGACGAATCGTCGTCTCCGGGGGGAGCTGTGCGCTCTTCAGCACCGCTGGGAACGACTTCTATCCCGACGTCACCATCGAGGTTTGGGCTGAGGAGCCCGTGACCTCGGCCGAGTACCAACAAGTCATGCTGAATTCCCCATCCGGTGTCGTTTGGCTGAGGGAATGGGACGGTGGCCCTTGCGGTGCTCCCATCACGCTTCCCGCGCCGGGGGATTACCTTGTTCGCGCAACGTGTTCGGGGCGCGAGGAGGCGGCTCGGCGGGTGGGAGAGGAGCTCTACTACCGCGGTGTCGAGCAATGGCTGATCCAGGTCTGGCCGAAGGAAGCCTCCATCGCAAACGGATAACCCGACGCCGAGCCGGGATTCGAGGTCACCGACCCGACGCCGCCGACGTCATCGACGTCACCGGTCCGACGTCACCGGCACCGACGCCTTGAGGTCCGCCCAGAAGGCCGGGCGGGGCGAGACCCGGTAGCCCAGGAGATAGACCGTGGTGCGGGTGGGGCCGTGGACGCGGAGGTGGACCGGGGTGGGGCCGGGGTGGGCGTGCAGGGTTTCCTTGAGGCGGGCGATCGCGTGCGGGGTGACCTGCGCGGCGTCGATGTCGAGACGGATCGGCGCGTCGCCGGCCGCGGCGGCCAGGTCCAGCGGGGTGAGTTCCATGGCGACCAGGCGCGGGGTGTCCTCGCGCTTGTCGAGGCGGCCCTTGACGAGGACGACGGTGTCCTCGGTGAGGGCGGAGGCGACCATCTGGTACGTCGCGGGGAAGAACAGGCAGTCGACGGAGCCGGCCAGGTCCTCGACGGTGGCGATGGCCCACGCGTTGCCCTGCTTGGTCATCTTCCGCTGGAGGGCGGTCACGATGCCGCCGACGGTGACGACCGCGCCGTCCGGGTGGGCGCCGCCGGCGAGCGGGGAGATCGCGGTGTCGGTGCGGGCCGCGAGCAGGTGTTCCACGCCGAAGAGCGGGTGGTCGGAGACGTACAGGCCGAGCATCTCCCGCTCCTGCGCGAGGAGGTGGGACTTCTCCCACTCGTCGTCGGGGAACTCGACGTCGAGCCCGAAACCGGAGGCGGAGGCGGAGGCGGAGGCGGAACCGGGATCGGAACCGGAGTCACCGGCGAAGAGGTCGAACTGCCCCTCCGCCTCCTTCCGCTTCACCGCGAGCACGCTGTCGACCAGCGGTTCGTGGTGGGCGAGCAGCCCCTTGCGGGTGTGGCCCATCTCGTCGAAGGCGCCCGCCTTGATCAGCGACTCGGTGGCGCGCTTGGTGCAGGCGGCGGCCTCCACCTTGTGGAGGTAGTCGGGGAAGGAGGCGTACCGCCCCTTCCCCCGGCGGCTGCGGATGATCGCGTCCACCACGTTCGTCCCGACGTTGCGCACCGCGGAGAGGCCGAAGAGGATCACGTCGTCGCCCTGCGCGGCGAAGTCGGACCGGGACTCGTTGACGTTCGGCGGCAGCACCCTGATGCCCATGCGACGGCACTCGTTGAGGTACACCGCCGACTTGTCCTTGTCGTCCTTGGTGGAGGTCAGCAGGGCGGCCATGTACTCGGCGGGGAAGTTCGCCTTCAGATACGCGGTCCAGTACGACACCAGCGCGTACGCCGCCGCGTGCGCCTTGTTGAAGGCGTAGCCGGCGAAGGGGACCAGCACGTCCCACACCGCCTGGATCGCCCCGTCCGAATGGCCCCGCTCGCGGCAGCCCGCGCGGAAGGGGACGAACTCCTTGTCGAGGACCTCCTTCTTCTTCTTGCCCATGGCGCGGCGCAGCAGGTCCGCCTGGCCCAGGGAGTAGCCGGCGAGGACCTGAGCGGCCTTCTGCACCTGCTCCTGGTACACGACCAGGCCGTACGTGAGGTCCAGGACCTCCTTCAGCGGCTCGTCCAGCTCGGGGTGGATCGGGGTGATCTCCTGCTGGCCCGTCTTGCGCAGGGCGTAGTTCGTGTGGGAGTTCATGGCCATCGGGCCGGGCCGGTAGAGCGCGGTGACCGCGGTGATGTCCTCGAACTGGTCCGGTTTCATCAGCCGGAACAGGGCCCGCATCGCGCTGGAGTCGAACTGGAAGACGCCCAACGTCTCGCCACGGCCGAGGAGTTCGAAGGTGGGCGCGTCGTCGAGGGGCAGCGCGAGGAGTTCCAGGCTGACGCCCTTGTTCGCCTTCACCATCTTGACGGCGTCGTCCATGATGGTGAGGTTGCGCAGGCCGAGGAAGTCCATCTTCAGCAGGCCCAGCGACTCGCACTGCGGGTAGTCCCACTGCGTGATCGTGACGCCGTCGGTGTGCCGGACCCAGATCGGGGCGTGGTCCACGATCGGCTCGCTGGACATGATCACACCGGCCGCGTGCACGCCCATCTGCCGCACCAGGCCCTCCACACCGCGCGCGGTGTCGATCACCTTCTTCACGTCCGGCTCGTTCTCGTACATCCCCCGCACCTCGCCCGCCTCGCCGTGGCGGGGGTGCGCGGCGTCGGTGATGCCGGCCAGCTCGATGCCCTTGCCGCCGACGTCCGCGGGCATGGCCTTGCTGATGCGGTCGCCCATCGCGTACGGATAGCCCAGCACGCGGGCCGAGTCCTTGATGGCGTTCTTCGCCTTGATGGTGCCGTAGGTGCCGATCATGGCGACCTTGTCGGCGCCGTACTTCTCCGTCACGTACCGGATGACCTCGACGCGCCGACGCTCGTCGAAGTCGATGTCGACGTCCGGCATGGAGACGCGCTCGGGGTTCAGGAACCGCTCGAAGATCAGCCCGTGTTCCAGGGGGTCGAGGTCGGTGATGCCGAGGGCGTACGACACCAGGGAACCGGCCGCAGAGCCGCGGCCGGGGCCCACCGCGATGCCGTTGCGCTTGGCCCACATGATGAAGTCGGCAACGACGAGGAAGTACCCCGGGAACCCCATCTCGACGATGATGTCGAGTTCGTAGTCAACCTGCTTCTGATACCGCTCGTCCCAGCCGTCGGGATAGCGCCGGCGCATTCCGGTGAGCACTTCGGCGCGGAACCAGGTGGTCTCGGTGTAGCCGTCGGGAATGTCGAACTTCGGCATCAGGTTCCGGGACTCGAACATCCCGGACGTGTCGATCTGCTCCGCG
>NZ_JBEZNF010000046.1:0-45567 GCF_040653095.1 Streptomyces sp. NPDC048057 | reverse complement strand
CACAGCCATCTGGCACAACTGGACCACCAACGCCAAGATCAAACGCTCTCTAATCGCTTACGACCACTGACAGCATTCGGACTCATTCATCTAGGTTGTGCAGTCGGCGTCAGAGCTGAGAGTCGCTTCCCTGGCGGCCCTCGCCAGGAGCCCCTGCTGCTCCGACGGCATGCCCATCCTGTTCCAGTGGAAGAGAACCAGTCGTTCCACGACGCTACGTATCCCTCGGGCAAGTTCCCCATCATCCCGCGCAGCCCCAAGGCACTTCCCGCACTCGGAGAAGTCCCTCAACCACCCTTCAACCTCAGCCAGAGGTCCGTTCACCCCCACAAGGCCGCCCGTCGCTCCGGTGTCGAGCAGGAGCAGTCTGCGAACGGCGGGTCGCAGCACCCTGAACTGTTCTCCCAGCGCATCACTCGGAACAGGGCGGCTCTGTTCCACACGCCGCCATACATCGCCTTGCTCCGCCCACTCCAGACCTGCGCCGCGCATCAACGCGCTGAGGAGCAGCAGGGAAAGCTCCCTCCGGCCAAGCGAAGGGTACTTGGGCGCCCCCTCTATGCGTCGACCGGCGTGGTCCAACAATGCGCGGCTGTCCGCGTGGAAGAGACGGTGGGCCACCTCCATGCCGACTGGGCCGCCGAACGCGTACGTCTCGGGCTCGTAGATCGACTCCCGCCACCCAACGGCAGCGTCGGCGGTCACCATGGCGTCGAGCGCCGAGGACATCAGGGCTCTCACCGAATCTGTGGAGGTCGAGGGTCCGGGGCGTACGCGGAAGCGCCAGCAGGGGGACTTCCGGACGAACCACCACGCCGAGATGAGGCCGTCGGACTCTGCCTGGCGAAGGTGGGGCCACAAGCCGGTGACCACAGCGTGCTCGGCCGCGTGCCAGTCGCTGAACTGCACTTGCACCTGGTACCAGTCCGGCCTTTGACAGGCGTCCAGCGCGGCCCACCCCGCGGACCTGTAGAGGGCGACTGCGTCCTTGAGGCACCGCGGGCTCAGACACGCTCGGGCCGCCGCGACGTCGATGGACGTGCCGCCGAGGACTGAGAGCACTGCTCTTTCGACTTCGTGGGGCGACGGCTGCACAGCGCCCTCCTCCGGTGCCGTCAGGTGATCAACAGGCAGGTGTCCCAGTCCGAGGTCGGGACGGCCGTCGGGGCGGTAGCCAGGGCGAGCGCGACCCCGGTCGGGCCACCGAGGAACCCCTCAGTACGTGCTGGCTCCTGCTCCAAGAGCAGGCTGTGCAGCCGAGCGATGGGGGCGGCGAAGGCGCCGGGCGGGGCGTCCTGCGCGGCGCGACGGGCGATCTGGAGCAGGCCCGCCGTGCCGTGACACAGGCCGGCGTCCTGCACTCCGGCCAAATGCGCCGGCTCGGTGAAAGCACGGACGAGCACGCCCTCGGCCATGCGTTGACGTTCGGCGTCACCTACGGCCAGGGCGGCGAGTTGCTGCGCACGGGCCAGGCCGGAGGATCCGTAGCACCACGACGGCGGAGGGGAACCCGAGCCGGCGACGCTGCCTACGCGGTGCTCGGGGAGGGTGAGCCAGCGCGGCCACCAGAAGCCCAGCGCGCCCTCCCCGCGGATGGCGTCCAACCACGCGCAGATCCTGCCGATGGCCTCGGCGTGGCCGTCCACCGTGATTCCCTGGCGCATCGCGAGGGCGAGCAGGGACAGGGGGCCGGCGATGCCGTGGGCCATGCCGACGTTCGCGTGACCGTCGGTGAAGGCGAAGCCGTCCGAAGAACTCACGGTGGGGCCGTGGCCGACCCACCATCCAGGAAGCCGGTCGGGATGGCCGGGCAACGGTCGCGTCAGTCGTACGAGATAGGCCAGGACTTCGGGCAGTCGCGATCCCCGAGGGTCCCGGCGCAGCCAGTAGGCACCGAGCCCCGTCAGGCCGTACAGCACGTCGAACTCCGCCGCCCGCGGCCTCACAGAGCGATCGATCCTGGCGTTCGCCAGAGCCAGGCGTCGGTCCGTCACGGTGGCGACGGCGGCGTCGAGGGTGCTCAGAGCCCTCGCGTAACGATCGGTGCCGCCGGCGGCGGTGTGGAGAGCGAAAGCGACGGCCGGCGCGCCGAAGAACAGGGACGCGTCCTCCCCGGCGAGCAGGCCGTGCGCCGTGACCGTCCGCAGGAGTTCATGGACGGCGGCCCAGTCCTCGGTGCCGTTCTGTGCCCGCTCGATCAGCAGCAGCGCGTCTCCGACCGCTCCCCGGGAGAGGGACTGGGCGCGGGCTGCCGTACCCGCCGCAGCCTCTTCGGTGCTCACGCGCGCCCTCGCGCCCGTTGGGACAACCAGGACAGAGCTGTGGCGCGGGTGAGCCTTCGACACTGCCGTTCGCACTCCTCGTCGATCCCGAAGACCCGGATGTGGTGCATGTGGAGGAGGGAGGCGAGTACGGAATCCGGGTCCAACTCGCAGGCGGATTCGAGCTGGAGCCGATAGCTGCGCAGGGCGCCCCGACGTTCGGCCCACGCCGTGGCGACGTCACCCGGCACCCCACCGGGCACTACGAGTCGACGAGCCTCCATCAGGCCGGCCCTGGAGAGCGCCGGCCCCGTGGCACGGGTCAGATGCCGGGTCAGCCAGTGCATTCCGGACTCGGTGTCGCCGACGAAGGCGGTGGTCAGATCGACCAGACTCGCGGCGGTCGCGGCCTGCCGGTGGAGACCGTGGCCGGGGGCGAGTTCGGCGACGGCGGCCACGGAGTCCGTGGCGAAGGCCGCCTCGGCGGCCGACATGACCGAGCCGGTTCCGTATCGACCGTTCTCCGGGTAGTACGTGTCCCACTGGAGACGGCTGGCGACGCCTTCGCCGCGCAGCGACTCCACCCAGGCGGTCACGTGCTCGACGGTCTCCCCGAAGTTCGACGACGCGTCGAGACGGAAGCGGAGGCGTAAGTGGGGGTCCGGGTCCCGGTAGCGGACGAACCACCACTCGGGCGGCTCGGCCCATGCCTCGAAGAGGCGAGGCAGGTGCGTGACCAGAAGGGACTCGACACGGTCCGGGTGGCCGTACACCTTCGCGTACGCCCAGGTCCCGCGTCCCGGAAGGTGCCCGTCGGTGTTGCTCGCCGTACGGACGGCAGGCGGGGAGGGTGCGGGTGGTCGGGTGGAGGCGAGCGCCAGCGTGATCTCGTGGGGACGCCCGTCGAACCAGCCGTACGCCGTCGCCTCCGGTGCCTCGTGCAGGGTGGCGTGTCCGGCGCGCGCCAGCTCGTCGCGTACGAGCCGGCGGTGGTCGTCCCGGCCCAGGTCCAGGCGGAGGCGCTGGTCGGAGTCGCCGAGGAGGACGTCGTCCGGCACTTGGTACCGAGCCCGCCAGGAACGGAAGCCCGCCCAGCCGGATTGCTCGGACAGATCGGCCGCGGACATGCGCCAGCGCGCGGCGGAGAGCACGGTACGGCCGTGCCGAATCCGGGGGAGATACGGGAGACGGCCGGCCGCTCCCCACGAGAAGGGCGCGAGGACGGCGGCCCTGGAGCGCGGGACCTCGTACAGGAACCGCACCAGAGGGTGGGTCACGTTCGTCAACTGGACGGCGTTGAAGACGGCCGGCTCGACGGCCCGTCCGTGGGCGAGTGACACGAGGGACAAGCCTTCGGCGTCGCCGCGCACCGCCAGGTCGTCCAACGCCATGCCCTCGTGGTGCTCGGCGAGGGAGATGACCTCGGGCAGTACGAGGGGCGCCCGGCTGACGTTCTCGGTACGCGGCCACAGGGGAGGGCTGGAGAGCTGCGCACGCACCGCGTCCCTGCTGATCGTGGGCAGCGTGGCGTACGTGGAGGTGAAACGGTCGTGATCCGTTCGGTCGAGAAGGTCGATGAAGCGTCCCGTCATGGTTCCCGCGGCCAGGGAGAGCCCCTTCGCCACGAGTTGGAACGCTCCCCGGTCGAGCGCGGTCCGGGAGGGGGACCGCAGGTGGAAGCAGAACTCCACGTGGGCGGGCAGCCGTTTCGGAGGGCCGACCGAGAGGCCGTCGAGGTCGTGGTCGGCGAGGACGACCTCGCGGGTTCCCTCGGCGGTCGCCCGCTGGACCAGCGCGAGGACCCGCTCGTCCTGTTCGGTGAGGTGGGCGTCGGGCTTCTCCAACACCGACCCTCGGTACCCGGCCGGGAAGCCGAGCCCTCGGCCCGGGTCGGTGAGCTCCCGTACGGGGACGACCGCACCGGGGCCGTACCGTTCCAGGAACCGACCGTGGTAGTCGCGCCACACGGGCGGGCCGTACGGGAACGGGCTCAGCCGGACGATGGCGCCCATCGCGCGCTCGGCCTCGCGCGCCACCTCTTCGGGTAGTACGAGATCGCAGTCCAGCCGCAGGTCCACGGCAAGGGGTTGTTCGACGACGCGGCTCAGGGAAGCCATCTGCCTGGCTGCCGACGCACGGTGCTCAGCTTGCGCGGAAGAAGCTGCACGGTTGTGGCGCGCGAGCGACTCCTGGATCTCGTGGAGGCGGCGTACCGGTTCCGCCACCGTTGGGATGGTGTCCGCCTGCACGGAGGTCAGTTGCTCTGTGATCGCCCCGAGGGCGTCCGTGACCGTCATGGCCGGTCGCAGTCCAGTGACCAGGACCCGGTGGGCGACGAGTTCAGCGAGCAGCTTCTCGACGACCGACGACGGCACTCCCGGATACTCCGCGGCGATCTTCTCCAGCAGGGCGCCGGCAGGCAGCGGCGTTCGAGCGGCGTCCAGCGCGATGTCGACGGCCCGGGTACGGCGCAGGCACACCTCGGCCGGTCCGTCCCCGTGGGCCGGAGGCCGTTGTTGATGGGGGACGACGAGCTGTCCATCGCGGACGAAGCAGGTGGTGTCGGCCATGACGGACAGGCGGCGCAGCAGCTCGGGGGCCGCCTCCAGAGCGGTGACCACGTCCGACAACCAGACCGCGTCGGCACGGGCGACGGCGTGGTGCTGGCCGCCCCAGCGCAGGGAGGTACGGGGACCGAAGCGCGCCGGGGCGACACCGGCGAACAACCCGAAGGGGGTGGCCCGGTGCCGCGTGCGCAGGAGGTACCGGGCGAGTGCGGCACCGGCCCTTCGGATCTGCCGAGGGCGCTCGACCTCTCCGTCGCATATCGCGTCGACACGGCGGGCGAGGACCGGGCTCGCGAACGCGACGGCATCGGCGAAGGGCCGGTCTCCCCAAGCTGCCTTGAGCCACTCGCGCCACCGTTCCGCAGTCTCCTGCGTGTCGTTGGACAGGGCGAGCGGCGGTGTGGAATCGCCTTCCGGAACGTGGGTCGTCGCGCGGACCAGGAGGGCATCGGTGGATCGGTACACCACGTCTCCTCTCAGGAGGAACGGGGCTGGTGCCCGGGCCGGCCGGCCCGGGCACCAGTCGGGGTTCAGCCGCTCACACAGGTGCTGTTGGAGCAGGCGCTCTCGCAGGTGCTGGTGCAGTTGTCGCTGGTGTCGTTCATCAGCTCGGGGATGATCCGGCCCTGTTCGACGACGCTGATGTCCAGGTCGAAGTCCGACGGGGACAGTGCTGTGGTGCTGGCTTCCATCTCGGGTTTCCCTTCCTTGGGGACATGGGTGGTGTGGTGGTGCTGCTCTCTCGGCCCTCGCGCAACGGGACGTCGTCAGGGCCAGGAGACGGTGACTCGCGTGTGTCGCTTGTCGATCACGCGGCCGGCGGGGAGAAGTTCGTCCGGTGTCCCCGCGGGGTGGGCTTCGATGCGTGCTCGATCCGAGCGGTGTTCCTGGTCCCAGGTCCGGATCTCCTCGGCCAGCCGCTCGGCGACATCTTTGGCGTGCGGCCCGTGTCCGTACACCCCGAACTCGAAGAGGGTCCGCTCCTCGTCCACCGGCCGTACGGTCCGGTAGGCGAAGCTGTCGCCGACGGCGAGCGTCGCCACGCCGATCGGGGAGACGGAGGCGACGATGCCGCGCGTGCGGGCGCCGGGCTTGGCGCTGAGGAGCGTGAAGTCGTCCAGGGCGGTGGCCAGCCACAGGTCGAGGTTGTCGTTGGGCTCGTAGCCGCCGATGGTCACGCCCGTCCACACTTCCGTGCGCGGTTGGTGCAGGGCCTTCCGGAGGAGATGTGCGTCGAGCTGCTGCCCGTCGTCCAGCTTGAGCGTGACCTCCTCGCCGGCCGCTTCGTGGAGCAGGGCGAGTCGCATCCGGTTCTCACCGACGCCCTGCATCGGGACGAAGCCGCACAACTCGTAGTCCCTGCTGACGAGGTGATCTCCGACCCGGTCGAAGGTGACCGACCGCGTGAGCCCCCGCATCCGCAGCGGGACCACGATCCGTCCGCCCTCGGCGAGCTGCTCCACCCACGCGGGTGGAACGTCCCAGGCGCCCACGGTGACGACGATCCTGTCGTACGGGGCGTGCTCCGGTACGCCTCCCTCACCGTCGGCCAGGACGACCTTCACGCGCTCGTAGCCGGCCCGGGCGAGGAGCCGTTCGGCGCGACCGGTGATGTCCGGATCGATGTCGGCGGTGGTCACCTGGCCGTCGGCGCCGACCAACTCGGCGATGTACGCGGCGTTCTGCCCGCCCGAGCCGATCTCCAGGACTCGATCGCCGGGTCGGATCCGAGCCTGCTCAAGCATCATGGCCTGGACCCGCGCCGCGGAGACGGAGCTGATGTCGACGCCGTCCTCGTCCTTCTTGGTGACCAGGGCGTACTCGGCCGCGTATGCCTTCTCCAACGGCGCCTCGGGCGCGAAGACGTGGCGCGGGACCTTGCGGAGCACGCCCTCGACCTCAGCGGTGCGGACGGCTCCGAGCTCCCGCAGCTTCTCGATCATCTCCTCACGGAGCCGTTCGACTTCCACGGCGGGCGGGTGAGCGGCGGGTTCCGTCAAACGGGGCAGATCGGACACCTGGTGTCTCCTTCTTCTTGCTCGTCAAGCGGTGTGCAGTGGCCGGTCGAACGACGTCGGGGGGAGACCGAGCAGAGTCACCTTCCCTCTGTGCCCGACCGCGGTTGTCCTGCCGTTCGAGCGCCAGGATCCGTCGTTCCTGACGCGGACGACCGACGACCCGGGGAGCGTGTCCGGCCGTCTTCGAGGGGTCCCGCGCGGCTGGAACGCGTACTGCAAGGTGGTCAAGGAGGCGGGGCATTCCCTCCGTGGCCGGGGGGAGAGGCAGCGACATGCTCAGCAGCGTTCCTTCCCGAGCGGTGGTGCCTCGGTCTCCGGATCCGGGCAGTGGAACCGCGCCCAGACGTCCTTGCCGTCCTTCTTCACCGAGACGCCGAAGCCGTCGGCCACCGATTGGACCAGGAGCAGCCCGCGCCCGTCCTCGGAGGCGTCGTCCAGTTCGTGGGGCTCCGTCGGCGGGGTCGTGTCCGCGTCGGTGACCACCGTGACGAGGGCCTCCGGAATCCGCACGATCAGCAGCGTGGCGTTCTTCGCCGTGGCGTCGCGCGGATCCACGGCGTGGTCGAGGACGTTGGCGAGCAGTTCGGTCACCACCAGGACCACCCGGTCGGGGAGGTCTCCCAGATGAGCGGTTCCCCACAGCTCCAGATGCGCCGCGACGATCGAGCGGACGACGCCCAACGCACTGGGCGTCAGGGCCAGGTCTATGGACAGGCTGCCGGAAGCGGTGGACGTCCGAGCGCGCACGCTCGGCGGCGACAGCGGCGTCGCCGTGGGAAGCTCGGCCATCCTGGTGCACTCCGTTCCGTCAGGAGCACAGCACCGAAGGTTGGTTGCGGTGTGTACTGGACTGGAATCAGTGAGCCACCATTCAGTCAGTCCGACGCAGGAATGTGCAGATCCCGATGCCGAGGGTTGCGCACCTCGGCATCACGACTCGGGGCAGAGGTATGCCACAACCGGAGAAGAAGCTGAATCCCGGGGGTTCCCCTCGGAACTGGTACGGGACAGAACTGCGCCACCTGCGCAAGCAGGCCCGGCTGTCCGCCCGTCAGTTGGGCCGATTAGTGCAGGTCAGCGATGACGTCATCCTCCAGATCGAGCACGGGAAGTATCCCCATTGCCGCCTCGAACTCGCCCGCTCGCTGGACGAGGTCCTGGAGTCCGGAGGCGTACTGGAACGCGCCTGGGAAATGGCCTTCCGGAAGCCGGACGCCGAGGAAAGGCACGCCGATGCCGAGGAACACCGGCCGAACGCCGGTGACCAGGGCGTTCAACGGCAAGAAGGGCGCATCCTGGGGAGAGCCGTCTCGTCTGCCCCGCTTGCCCCGCCTGCTTCGAACGGGAGTCCTGAGCCAGTGGATCGCCGCGTCTTCCTCTCCGCCAGCACCATGGCGGCCCTCGCCCCGCTCGACCTCGCCCGGATCGTCGCACCGACGACGCCCTACGAACTGCCGTCCGCCATCACCCCCGTACACATAGACCAGATCGTCGCCGTCGCCGCGAACCTCAGCGTCTGGGACAACCGCTTCGGCGGCGGCGGGCTGATCGGCGAGATGGGAAGCCGCGCGCTGGAGTGCGCGGTCGGCCTGCTCTCGGTCCCCTGCCCGGCCGGTTTGCGGACCGAACTGCTGACCGCCGTGGCACGACTGGGCATGGTCGTCGGCGCGACGCGCTTCGACGCACACGCGCAGGACGACGCCAGAGTGGCGTTCAAGGTCGCAGCCGACTGCGCCGAGGAGGCCGGCAACTGGCACCTGCGTGCCAAGACGTACTCCTTCCTCGCCCGCCGGGCCGTCTGGATCGGAGATCCCGACGACGGCCTGACGCAGGCGGAGAAGGGGCTCGTGCGCGCCGACCGGATCACGGCCACCGAGCAGGCCATGCTGCACACGGCCCGCGCCAGGGCCTTCGCCAGGATGCGCGACGTCCAGGCGACACTGTCCGCGGTGGGTGCCGCCGACGAAGCCTTCTCCCGGTCCCGCCCGCAGGAGGACCCGCCGTGGATGGCGTACTACGACGCGGCACAACACGCGGGAGACACGGCCCACGCTCTCTTCGACCTCGCCCTCGCCGGGCAGGACCCGGCAGAAGCGGGCAAGCGGTTCCAGCGCGCCGTCCGAGGCCACGGCGATGCGTACGCCCGGTCACGCGCTCTTTCACGGACGAAACTGGCTTCGTTGGTCATGGCCAAGGGGGACCCGCGCGAGGCGGCGGTCATCGGGCATCGAGCACTCGACGAGTCGGGCCGACTCACCTCCCGCCGGGCGGCCGACGACCTCCGCGAACTGGCGCGCCTCGCCGGCAGGCACCCCAAGATCGGGGAGGCGACCGACCTGAGGGACCGGATCGCGGCGGCGCTGCCCGTATGACGATCACAGCTCCCTCTGGGCGCACGGTCTTGGAGGAGGCGTGCTCCACCGTCGGCCTTCGGGCCGAGGGCGCCGAAGCGCTACGGATCGCCGAGAACCAGGTCTGGCGCATCCCCGGGCGTGTGGTCGTCCGTATCTCCCGGCCGGGGCAAATGCGGGCGGCCGAACGGGAGGTACGCGTGGCCCGGTGGTTGGCGGGCAACCGGGTGCCCGTCGTCCGACCCGTGGACGTCGACCAACCGGTCGAGGCGGCAGGCCATCCCGTCACCTTCTGGGAGGAACTTCCGTCACACGAACCCGGGACCGTGATGGACGTGGTCGCCGTACTCAGACAGATCCATGCCTTGGCTGCGCCGACGGACTTCGAACTGGGCCGACTGGACCCGTTCGTCCGACTGAAAACCCGCATCGAGGGCGCGCGAACGCTCTCGGCAGACGACCGTGCTTGGCTGGAGGCCCGGCGTGTGGATCTCCGAGCCGGCTGGGCTGCTCGGCCTCCCGGCAGCCCGGAGTGTCCTGTCCACGGGGACGCCTGGGTTGGCAACGTCGTGCGCACGGCTGACGGGCTCACGCTGATGGACCTGGAGCGGTTCTCCGTCGGTCCGCCGGAGTGGGATCTGGTGTCCACCGCGGTGAAGTTGCGGACGACGGGGTCGATCACGGCCGGGGAGTACGCGGAGTTTTGTCGGGCTTACGGGGTGGATGTCACCGAGTGGGAGGGGTACTCACTCCTCGCGGGCATCAGGGAACTCCGCATGGTCACGTATGCGGCCTTCCACGCGGCGAGGCACCCGGAGTGGGCGGCACAGGCGCAGCATCGGGTGGACTGCTTGAGGGGGCGGGGCGGGCCTCGGCCGTGGCGGTGGCGGGGGATCATGTAGGTCCTGGTTGTTGGGGGTGTCGCTTGTGGGGTGTTGAGGGTGAGCCCTCCGGGGCTGATGACGACTACGACTGCTGGCACCACGGCAGGGCGCGTGATGCAGTTGCGAGCCCTCCAGGGCTGATGACGACCGGACACCCGGGCGTGGCCCGCGCCGACAACACCGTGTTGCGAGCCCTCCAGGGCTGATGACGACGGACTCCGTCCCTGTGCACGCCTGCCCCGGCCCCGAGTTGCGAGCCCTCCAGGGCTGATGACGACGACACCACGAGCACACTGCTCGAACTGGGGGACATGTTGCGAGCCCTCCAGAGCTGATGACGACAGGTCGCCGAGGTGGTCGCCACCACCGTGGCCAGCCAGTTGCGAACCCTCCAGGGCTGATGACGACTCGCCGCCCTCCACGTCCGCGCCCACCCCTCCAGATCCGTCTGCCTGTTGCGAACCCTCCAGGGCTGATGACGACTGCCGCGGACACCGTGGCGGGCGAGATCGCCCGCACGTTGCGAACCCTCCAGGGCTGATGACGACGGTACGTGCTGCGGAAGGCATCCCTCGCCCAGAAGATGTTGCGAACCCTCCAGGGCTGATGACGACCCGAGGGTAAAGTCGCAGGTCAGGGTCCATTGCGGACCTTCTCGGAAGGCCATTTTTGCAGCGACTCGACGATGATGCATCTGCGCAGGTCAGAAGGTTCATTGAGCGTGTGCTGGTCCTGGGCCACGCCCCAGGACCGTTTGCGGGCAGCCTGGGCCTGCTGGTCGCGGTGCCAGGTGGTGGCGAGTTATACCAGATGGGGCGGAGGCTCACTAGTGCGATCAGCGGCAGCGCGTCCCGCGACACAGACGGTATTCCATGTCGCGGGACGCGGTCCGCCGCTGGTTACGGCGTGAGCCGGTTCGGGCCGCGGAAGAGGAAGGTCGCTTCGCGGATGGAGTCCAGGCCGAGCATGACCATCAGGACACGGCCGAGTCCCATGCCGAGTCCGCCGTGCGGCGGGCAGCCGTACCGGAACGCGTTCAGGTAGTCCTGGAGCGGCTCGGCGCTCATGCCCTTCTCTGCGGCCTGCTTCAGCAGTGAGTCGTAGCGGTGTTCTCGCTGGGCGCCGGTGGTGACCTCCAGTCCCTTCCACAGAAGGTCGAAGCTCAGGGTCACGCTCGGGTCGTCGGCTGGCCGCATGTGGTAGAAGGGCCGGATGCCGACCGGGTAGTGCGTGATGAACACGAACTCGTGGCCGGTGGCCTCCTGGATGTGCGCTGAGATGCTGCGCTCGCCTTCGGGGTCCAGGTCCTCCTTGATCCCCGCCGGGTCCCAGCCGCCCTCGCGCAGGATCTTGTGCGCCTCGGCCATGGTGATGCGGGGGAAGGGCGTGGTGGGGACGGTGACCTCGACGCCGAAGTGCTCGGCAATCGCCTCACCGTGCGCGTCGGCGACCTTCGTGATCGCGTGGGCGAGCATCTGCTCCTCGAACGCCATGACGTCCTCGACGCCGTCGATCCAGGCGAGTTCGACGTCGACGCCGGTGAACTCGGTGGCGTGCCGGGAGGTGAACGACGGCTCGGCGCGGAAGACCGGCCCGATCTCGAAGACCTTGTCGATCCCGGCTGAGATCGCCATCTGCTTGTAGAACTGCGGCGACTGCGCCAGGTAGGCGCTGCGGTCGAAGTAACCGAGCTCGAACACCTCCGCCCCGGACTCCGAGGCCGTCCCCATGAGCTTGGGGGTGTGCATCTCCGTGGCGCCCTGGGCGTACGCGTACTCGCGCATTCCCTGCTCCAGCGTGGTCTGCACAGCGAACATCAGCTGGGCGGCGGGACGCCGGCGCACGTCGAGGAAGCGCCAGTCGAGCCGTTGCTCCAGGCCGGTGTGCTCGTCGATCGGCAGCGGGGTGGCGGCCGGGTTCAGGATCTCGACCGCCTCGGGGACGATCTCCAGGCCGCCGAGCTTGACCTGGGCGGCGTCGACGACGCGGCCGGTGATGCGGACGGCGGACTCGGGAGTGAGGGCTTCGAGCAGGGCCTCCAGCGGCCCGTCGTCGCGCTTGTGGGTCACCTGGACCAGACCGGTGCTGTCCCGCACGATGACGAACTGCATCTTGCTCTGTAGGCGGAGGGTGTTCACCCACCCGCAGACGGTGATGGTGTGGCCGACGTGTTCTCGCAGGTCGGAGACGTGTACGCGGCTGTGGATCATTTCGGTCCTCCGAAGGACGTCGTCATGATCCCTTGGGAGTGCGGGCGAGAAGGGCAACTCGCGGTACCACCGCACTTTCGCCGCCACCAGGTGGCGGCCTCGTTCGGACCCGGTCACGGGGGTCGGCCGGCGGGGCATTGGGCCACCGGATGTGGCCATTCCTCCCCGCGCTCAGGAGGGTCTTCACCTCGGAGCGCAAGACCGCCTTCCCAGCTACCGGCGGCTCTCTCTGCTCGCGTGATCCTCGGCTACTTGTCTCCGTCAACGCGTTGCCCAGCAGGATACGGATCCCGCGCCCACGCCGGCAATTACATACGGTCGGGGAGCGACCCAGCTGTATTCGTATTGGTGTCTCTGCTTACGTGCTCAGCCCTCGCGTGGGCGGAACTTGTCGGCGCCTGTAGCGATGATGCCGCAGAGTCGGTCGTATTCGAGGAGGTCCTCGTCGGTCATGAAGGGGACGAGGGCTTCCGGGTGTTGGATGGCGTACTTGTGCAGGATCTCGGCGAGTTCGTGCGCGGCTGCCGCAGCTTCGGTTCCTGCTTTCGGGGTTGTGGACATGGACGTCGGCGGCTTGGAGTTCTTCGATGGTGGCGTCACGGACGATGGCCTGTTCTTCCTCGGTGAAGAGGCGTCCGTCGAGGTGGCGGAAGACGAGTGAATCTGCAGGGCGCTCGAAATCGGTGTCGAACAGCAGGGCCATCACGTGAAGGCGAGGGGTGGAGGCGGGCACGGGGAGTTCTCCTTGACAGGGCGGGCCGGTTTCGGTGCGTTCATGGTCCGGAGAATCCCCGGTGTGCCCAACCGGGGATCGTCGGCTACCTTTGGCGGCTCGGATTTCGCGGTTCAGCGTTGTCGCGGGGAAGTATTTGTGGGCCTGGTCCCGATTTGCGCCACTCGTTTCGGCGAGGTAACAACGCGGGTGCCGTGGGCGCGCTGGCCCTGGGAGTTCTCGGGATCTGCGGGGAGGTCTGCCATCCGCCGTAGCCGCCACACGAGCACGTCGCCGATCTGGTCCGCCGATTCCAATTCCCGTCGCCTGGCGGCTTCGGTGAGCAGGGTGGTGGGGTTGTGGCCGGCGCTCTGGGCTTCGTTGAGGGTGGCGGCGAGGGCGGGCCAGCCGGGTTCGGTGAGGATTCGGTCGGCCAGCTCGGGCAGGGCTTGGCGTACGGCGGTGGCGTGGTGGCGCTGCCAGGCTGGGGCCAGGCGAGCGCCCCGTTGGTGGAGCAGGGCCATCGGGTGTTCGGCGGCGGCTTGGTAGGCGGCGCGGAGGTGTTCGGCGGCCTGTTGGGCGGCTTCGGCCTGTTGGGCGTGCTGCTTCTTGGCGTGCCAGTGTGCGGCGGCGGTGATCAGGAAGATGAGCATGTCGAGCGCCATGGCCGTGGTGGCGCTGTCCTCGCCTCGGCCGAGGGCTGGGCCGCTGTGGACGAGGTCGCGGGCGGCTTGGCGAAGGGCGTGGTCGTGGCCGCGTGCGGCGCGGGTGTGGGAGCGGGAGGCGCGCTCGAACGCGGTGGCGGCTGCTTGTAGTTCGTGGCGGGTGTGGGCGGCGGAGGTCTGGGCGAGGGCGTCGAGGACTTCTCCGGTGGCAGCGATCTGGGCGGCGATCACGTTGTCGTTGCCGTGGTCGATGACGAGCAGCGCCTGCCAGGCGGCGTTGGTGGCGTGTCGGCGTGCGGAGGCGGGTCCGGTCGCGGACGGCAGGGCCGGCTGCTGGGTGGTGTCGTCCGAGGTTGGGGTCCAGCGTTCGCGGATGTGGGGCAGGGAGAGGTCCGGGGCGAGCTTGGAGCCGGAGTAGAAGACGGGTTCGCCCTTTGCGTTGCGGTCACCGGGGAGGGCGACGGTGTAGCCGAGGGTGTCGCCCGACGGTGCGATACGGCGCCGGGTGAGCAGGCCGGCCGTGGCGAGGCGGTCGAAGAACTCGTCCTCGCTCGCCGTGCCGGCCACCGAGCGGCGGACCGTCTCGCGCAGTTCCTCGCGTGGGGTGCGCTGCCGGCGATGGCGGTCGGCTTTGTGGCGTTCCGCGCTGGTGGGGCGCTTGGCGGCGGTGCCATCGCCCGGCGTGACCCGGCGCAGCCCGTAGTCGGCTTCGACGTGGCGGGCCTCGGTTTGGGCGCGGCGGGCTTCGTTGTTCAGGCGGGGCCGTCGTCCGTCGTCGCGGACGAGGGTGGCGATGATGTGGATGTGGTCGTCGGCGTGCCGGACGGCGGCCCACCGGCACGCTGTTTGGTCGCCGTCGGGGGCGATGCCGGTGGCGGCGACCATGCGACGGGCGATGGCTGCCCAGTCCTCGTCCGACAGGACCGGGTCCTCGGGCGCGGCCCGCACCGACAGGTGCCACACGTGCTTCTTCGGGCGTCGGCCGGCGGGCAGGGCGTTGACGGGCTGGTCGAGCAGTCGCTGGAGCTGCTTGTGGGTGGCCTGCGGGTCGCGGCCGGGGTCGGGGGTGAGCGGGTCGAAGGCGGCCACCAGATGCGGGTCGGTGTGTTCCTCGTGGGTGCCGGGGCCGTAGAGGTACCGGATCAGTCCGATCGTCTCGCTGCCCCGCTTGTGGATGCGGGGGATCACGCCGGGGCACCGCCGTCGCGGTGGGCGAGCAGGGCATCGGCGGCATCCTCCATACGACGGGCCGCGCCCAGGACGACCTGAGCGGTGGCGTCGAGGTGGGGTGCGTCGGCGCCGGAGTTGAGGGCCTTGGCGACCTGGTTGAACAGGCCATGCATACGTCCCAGATGCCGTCGGGCGGCGAACAGCTCGTCGATGACTTCGCGTTCGGTGGCGATCTCTGCGGCGGTGCGGTTCAGGTCACGGGCGGCCTTGTCGACGGCGTAGGCGAGGAAGGAGGCGTTGGTCATCTGACACTGGGCGGCTGCGTCGGTGAAGCGCTTGAACTCAGCGTCGTTCATCCGGCAACTGGGCTGGTTCAGACGCTTGCGGTGCGTCGGCTGTCGGGCACGCTGACGACGCCGTGAGAGGGACTCGGCCGGCCGTTCCCCTCCAGACTGCGGTCCGCCCTCGGCCGCTGCCTGCCGACCCGGTGCCCCCTGGCGCCGGGCTGCTCCCGCCACCCCCGGGGCGGGAACTTCGGGAGCATTGCTCCCGGGACAACTTGCTCCGCCCGGGGCAGGGAGGTGGATCGCCAGGGCGGGGTCGGGGTGCTGGTCGGGCTCATCGTGCATGTGGTCTGTCTCCGTCAGGGTTCGTTGAAGAGGCGATGTTGGGGCTGATGGTGAGCGGGATTGGTCCGCGGAGCCGGCAGAGGCCGTTCGTGGTTCCGGACCAACGACGTGATCGGCGGGTGCGGGAGCATGATGGTCCGGTCCGGAGAGTTGGTCCGCGGTCCGGAGAATGATGGTCCGAGTCCCGGGACCAGGCTTCAGCTGGCCAGAGAAGCCGCGCTGACCTGCGCAGAGTCTGGTCCGCACGGACTGGTCCGGTCCGCGCGGACCACATGGGTACACAGCCGTACGCACGTGGTCCGGGACCATCTGTGTGGACCGGCCGTCGACTTGGTCCCGGACCAGGCCGTGTGGTCCCCAAGCCCGGTCCGGGACATCCGGGGCGCGGTCCCGGACCGATTCCGGTGGGGACCGACGAGAGAGCGGTCGTCAGTCCTCCGGTGGCGGCTCCATCGGGATTCCGAAGGACCCCGTGGGTGGATTCGGGTTCAAGAACGGAACGTGAGCGTCGGGGCTGGGGCGCGCCACGCCCCTGTCCTCGGTTGGCGCGTTGACGATCTCGTTCACCAGGCTGGGAAGGACGTGTGGTTGGAGACCCTTCGTGCGTAGCCGGCCCAGGGCCTTGCGCAACACCTCGGGTTCGAAGCCTTCGTTCAGCAAACCGTCCGTCCGCCGCTCCAACTGCTTGATCACCTCACGGGGCGGTGGCTGGGCGCAGTCGGCCGCGTATTCGGCGACAAGGTTCTTGGATGAGGCGGGGGAGGGGCCGGGCGCGGGCGCAGGGCGCCCCGTAGGAACAGATCCAGGATCCAAGATCCTAGATCCAGGCAGTGAGCCCTCACTGAGGGCTCCGTGAGCTGGTGGTGAAGTCTCATGGAGGCCCGCTTGACCTGCGAGTTCTCTAGCTGGTGAGGCCGTGCCCTCTTCTGGGGCGGCGGGGCCTCGGGCGGGCGGCGGTGCAAAACGCGTGTGGACTCCGGTCGTGACCGCGCCGGGCGGAGAATCGGGCGAATCCGGATGAGTCGGCCCTCCGTGAGGGCTCACTGAATGGCTGGTCGTGTCGCCATTCGCACGGGGTGAGAAGGCCGTGCCGTCGGCGGGGCACCGGGGTGACCGGCACCGCCCACAGTGCTGCGCGGTCTGGTGCGCCGGACAGCGGGGAAGCCGCGACTCGGACGGGCGGTTGATCTTCTGGTGTCGATCCCAGGTGACGATGTGCAGCCACGTGCGTCCGTCGCAGCCGGTGTACCGGCAGATCAGCCCGGTCTCGGCGAGCTGCCGCAGATCCTCCTCCACATCGGTGGCGGTGTGATCCGGACGCAGGGCCCACAACCGGCCGGTGATGATCGCGGCGTTGTCCCGGAAGCGGCCGGAGTCGTCGGCCTGGGTGAGCAGGCCGAAGAACGTCAGTGCGGCGGTCACGCTCACCGAGGCGAGGTCTTCGGACTCAAAGGCTTCGGGCTTGATGGTCCGTATTCGGGACAAGGCGGAAACATCCTTACCCGGCGGGCGAGACCCGCCGTTTGTCAAGGGGAATCGAAGGGGACAGAGGGACGACAACACAGCCACACCCATCCCTGGAAGTCCAGACCTATCTCCAACGGCAGAAAGGTGGGTGCGGCGTCATGGGGATGTCGAAACGGTAGGGCACGATCCCCGGCTGCCGAAATCAACGGCTTCGAAAGTGGTTTGGACTGACGCGAGGGGGCGCCTTATAGCACTGGATCCCCGGTTAGCGAAACCGGGGATCCTCCCTACCGTTGGTGGAGTACGAGCAGATCAGCCGCCCGATGCTCAGGCCGGACACTCGGTCCACCGTGCGGCGATCGCCACTCCCGAACCCCGAGGAACCACTTGACGCTTCCCATCCGGCGCCTCCCTGACAAGCTCACCATCGACGAATTCTGCGCCGACCTGGCGATCTCCCGATCGACCTTCTACGACTGGCGGAAGAAGGGAACGGCCCCACGCTGCATACGCATTCCCAACGGGGCCCTGCGCATCCGGCGTGCCGACTACGAGAACTGGCTGACCGACCGCGAGGAACGCGCGTGAACAACCGGTTCTTCAAGGTTCGCTTTTACGCCACGGAGGTCTACCAGGGAAAGCGCAAGACCAGCTACACCGTCCGTTGGTCCGTCAACGGAAACCGCCATGGCCAGAGTTTCGCGACGAACGCGCTCGCCGAGTCCTTCCGCGCCACTCTGCTCGTGGCCGCGAACAACGGCGAGCCCTTCGACCCGGGCACCGGCCTACCCGTGTCACACACCCCGCCCGCCGCCGAGGCCACCTGGTACGAGTTCGCCCTCCAGTACGTCGACATGAAGTGGCCGCGCATCTCCGCCAACAACCGCAAGAACACCGCCAAGGCCCTCACCAAGGCCACCCTCGCCCTGCTCCGCACCGACCCGCCGGACCGGTTCGACCCGGTCGAGGTGCGTCGCGCACTGCGCGAGTACGCCTTCAACAAGCACCGTCGCGACGAAGCCCCGCCCGAGACCCGCGTCATCCTGGCCTGGATCGCCCGCAACTCCCTCCCCATGAGCGCCTGGGAGGACGCCAAACGGGTCGATCGGGTCCTCCACGCGCTGGACACCCTCCTCGACGGCAGCCGTGCCGCCGCCAGTTCGACCAAGCGCGAACGACGCATCCTCAACGTCGTCATGAAGTACGCCGTCCGACAACAGGTCCTCACCGCCAACCCGCTGCCCAAGGGAAAGGACAACGACACGACGGCCAAGGTCACCTCCGCCGTCGACAGACGCTCCCTGCTCAACCCCACCCAAGTCGCCGGTCTCCTCGCCTGGATCGCCGACCGGCCCCGTACCGGCCACCACCTCCAAGCCTTCTTCGCCACCCTCTACTACGCCGGGCTGCGCCCCGAGGAGGCCGTCGCCCTCCGGGTCGACGTGGCCACCCTGCCCGCTGACGGCTGGGGCGAACTCATCGTCCACACCGCCGAACCCGAGGTCGGTAGTCGTTGGACCGACGACGGCCAAGTCCACGAGACCCGACACCTCAAGGGCCGTGCCGAGGGCGACACCCGCGTCGTCCCCGCCCACCCGGCACTCGTCGCGACCCTTCGTGACCTGATCAAGGAGGACGGTCTGAAGCCCGGAGACCTCCTCTTCCCCGGCGAGAAGGGCGGGCTGCTCGCCGGATCCGTCTTCCGCCGCGCCTGGAACAAGGCCCGCAAGGCCGTACTCCCACCCCACGCCCACGCCTCGCCGACGGGCAAGCGCGTCTACGACCTCCGCCACACGTGCTTGACGACCTGGCTGAACAACGGCGTCCCACCAGCCCAGGTCGCCGCCTGGGCCGGCAACAGCGTGCCCGTGCTGCTCTCTACCTACGCCCGCTGCGTGACCGGTCAGGTCGCCGAACTTCAGCAACGCGTCGAAGGTCCCCAACGGCTCCCTGAGACCTCCCCGACGCAGACAGGCCCGCCTCGAAACTCCGGGAGGACCTCAGGAAGAACAGCCGCCACGAGCCGCCCCCAACCCGGCCTCCCGGCCGTCCTGAGGGGGCCTTCGCCCGGGCGAGCTCGCCGGCCTAACCGCTGAATGCTTCGGAACGGCGAGGACGCCCCCTGTACGGGGGGCCAGTGGCCCCACGGCGGAATCTCGAAGTTGCGGCCAAGCTCTGAGGAGGCGTTTGGCCGTGCGGGCGGCTGATGACGGCCTTCGCCGTCTTCCACAATGATCCGGTCGCTTTGCGAACCCTCCAGGGCTGATGGCGACTCGTGGACCAGTCCAAGTACTGGGCGTTCAAGGTTGAGTTACGAACCCTCCAGGGCTGATGACGACGGACGGCGTCGGCCTCGTCACCGCCTTCGCACACACGTTACGAACCCTCCAGGGCTGATGACGACAGGAGGAACAGGCGTTCCTCGCCGCCCGCCGCGCGGGTTACGAACCCTCCAGGGCTGATGACGACCTCCGACCTGATGGCCGCCCACCCCGGCCGGACGCGGTTACGAACCCTCCAGGGCTGATGACGAGCGGCGCCCGGGCCTACGTCCTGCTCGACGGTGTCGGGTTACGAACCCTCCAGGGCTGATGACGACTTGGACCTTCACGGCGGGCAGGGCGGCGTACGGGGGTTACGAACCCTCCAGGGCTGATGACGACGGCGTGCTGCCGGGCTGATGGCCGAGTCGATCATGGGTTACGAACCCTCCAGGGCTGATGACGACATCGCAATGCTCAGGACTGGCGGGCGATCGAGACGCGTTACGAACCCTCCAGGGCTGATGACGACGTGGAGTTGAGGCCGTTGCGGAGCACCGGCAGCACGTTACGAACCCTCCAGGGCTGATGACGACCCTTCGGTGGGGTGCTTGTGCTGCCCTTCGCCGCCGTTACGAACCCTCCAGGGCTGATGACGACGCGGAAAACGGTCTCGTGCGCCGGCCGGTAGAAGTCGTTACGAACCCTCCAGGGCTGATGACGACATCAGCACCCGACCTGTCCAAGCTGCTGCGCGCCACGTTACGAACCCTCCAGGGCTGATGACGACCGAGGCAGGCGAGTGGAGGACGGCCGCGGTCAAAGCGTTACGAACCCTCCAGGGCTGATGACGACCCGAGGGTAAAGACGCAGGTCAAGGTCCACCACGGCCCCTCCCAGAAGGCCATTTTTGCAGCGACTCGACGATGGTGCATCTGTGCAGGTCAGAAGGTTCATCTAAGCCTGCTGGCGCTGGGGTGCGGACCCAGGAGCATGGCCCAACTGCCCCCAACACGAAGCATTCACCATCGCAGAGGTCCCTGCAGTCCTGACCGCCATGGCCGCCCTCGTCCGGCTCCGCACCGACCCGCCGGACCGGCTCGACGCCGTCACGTAAGTCGCCCGCTGCGCGAGCACGCCTTCGACAAGCTCCGTCGCGACGACACCCCACTCGACACCCGAGCCGCCTCCGTCGTTGACCGGCGGCCCCCGCAACGGCTCCCGAGACCCGCCCAACACGGAGAGACCCGTCCCCAAACTTCGGGAGGATTTCGGGAAGAACAGCCGCCACGAGCCGTCCCCAACCACCCGCAGCCGGACTCCCGGCCGCCCCGAGGACGACTCCACCTGAGTCGTCACCAGGCACTCACCGCGCTCGCCAAGCGCATCTGACCAGCAAAAACGCCCTCCCGTAACGGGAGGGCGCCAGTGGCGCCCCCGGCAGGACTCGAACCTGCGGCCAAGCGCTTAGAAGGCGCCTGCTCTATCCACTGAGCTACGGGGGCCGGGTGGTGGTCACGGGTAAACGGAGCGTGAGCGTCCGTGGCCGTGCCGGGGACAAGGATAGGGCTCCCGTCGCCTTGACCCCGTTGCTTCGCCTGCGTGGCTCGATGTGGAGGTTCGGTGAAGCGAACCGATAATCGCAGGCAGGTGCGATTCCTGCATCGCTTTTCGCGCCTCTTCTCGCGGGTGTTGTGCACTCGTTATGCCTGCGCCCCACTCATCCCCTCTGTCCCTTGTGTCCGATCGGCGCGCAGGCGCGGTCATACGCTTCAAAATGGCGCAAAAATTGGGCATTCTTCGCATGTGGTGACCTTGGATGCACGGCCTCAGCTGATCGACGCCCTGACCGCCCTCCGTGACCGTGTCTCTGCCGTGCGTCTTCCCCTGCCGTTGCCCGGGGCGCCGCGGGCACGGCAGACGCGGGACGAGTTGTTGGCGCAGCTCGACGACTACCTCGTGCCGCGGCTGCGGGACCCGGCCGCGCCGCTGCTCGCCGTCGTCGGGGGGTCGACGGGGGCCGGGAAGTCGACGCTCGTGAACTCGCTCGTGGGGCGGCGGGTCAGCGAGGCGGGGGTGCTCAGGCCGACGACGCGTACGCCCGTGCTCGTCTGCCACCCCGACGACCAGCACTACTTCTCCGGCGCTCGGGTGCTGCCGCAGCTCACCCGGGTGTGGCTGCCGCACCAGGAGGAGACCGACGAGGGCGGGGCGCCCCGGGGGGCGGGGAGCGAACTGCGGGTGGAGAAGGCGTCCTCGCTGCCGCGGGGGCTCGCGCTGCTCGACGCGCCGGACATCGATTCGCTCGTCGTGGAGAACCGGTTGCTCGCCGCCGAGCTGATCTGCGCGGCCGACGTGTGGGTGATGGTGACCACCGCGTCCCGGTACGCCGACGCCGTGCCGTGGCACCTGCTGCGTACCGCCAAGGAGTACGACGCCACGCTGATCACCGTGTTGGACCGGGTGCCGCACCAGGTGGTCACGGAGGTCTCCCGGCAGTACGCGGCGCTGCTGACCAAGGCCGGGCTCGGCGAGGTGCCCCGGTTCACCATCCCCGAGCTGCCGGAGTCCGCCGGCGGCGGCAGCGGGCTGCTCCCCACGACCGCGGTCGCGCCGCTGCACGCCTGGCTGGCGCACCGCGTGCAGGACCCCGCCGCACGCCAGCAGGCGCTCGAACGCACCGCGACGGGCGTGGTGAACTCCCTGAACGCACGGATGCCCGCGTTGGCTTCCGCCGTCGCCGGGCAGTACGCCGCGACCGTACGGCTGATGGGGGCCGTGGAGGAGGCGTACGACAAGGAGCGCGCGCGGCTGGACAAGCAGCTCACGACCGGGGCGGTGCTCTCCGGGGACGCGCGCACGCGGTGGCGCGGTTTCCCCCGCGACAGCACGGCGGGCGAGGTGCTGGACTCGCTCGCCGGCAGCCTGTCGGCGCTGGTGCAGTGCGCCGTGGCCGCCGCAGAGGAACGCGTACGGGAGGTCTGGCGCAGGGACGCCGCCGCGGGCGGGGTGGCGTCGGAGCGACGACCCGACCCCGAGGCGACCGAGCGGATGGGAATGGCCGTCCGACGGTGGCGGCGGGAGCTGGAGGAACTGGCCGACGAAGAGGTGCGCGGGCTCGAACTGAACCCGGCGCCCGACCCGGAGACCGTGGCCGCGCTGCTCGCCGCCGCACTCCTGGGCGGGCGGCGCGCCAAGGGGGCGGGCGAGAGGCTTGCGGAGCGCATTGGGGCACGGGGTGCATTGAGGTTGCGCGACCGGGGCGCCGAACTGCTGGCGGGCTGCATCGACTCCGTACTCAACGGCGCGCGGGACGCCCGCCTCGCGCCCCTGGACGCCCTCGACGTGTCGCCCGAGCCGCAGGCCGAGCTGATCGCCGCGCTGTCCCTACTGCAGAAGGTGAGGTGACGGCGATGACCGCCATCATGGAGGGCGACGGGAAGAAAGAGGAGCAGGAGGGGGAGCGGTGCTGGGACGACGGGCTGATCGCGCGCCGCAAGCCCGGATCGGACGTCGAAGTCGCCGACCCCGCCGCCGTCGACGTGACGGACGACGACTGCGTCGGCACGGGCGAACGAGCAGATGAGGGGGCGGCGGACGACGGGGTGGAGGTCCTCGTCGGGGCCGATTACGGCCGGCCCCTGCGCACCCGTCTCGAAGCGCTGCGCGAACTGGTCGGCCTGTCCCGTACGCGGCTGGAGGAGGGCTCGCTCGCCGAGGCCGGGCGGGTGCTCGACGAGGCCGTGGCACGGCAGCGGTTGTCCGCCCGGCACACCGTCGTCGCCATCGCGGGCGCGACCGGAAGCGGCAAGTCCACCCTCTTCAACGCGTTGGCCCAGGTGCCGCTGTCGGAGACCGGGCTGCGCCGGCCCACCACGTCGGCGCCGATCGCCTGTAGCTGGTCGGAGGGGGCCGCGGGGCTGCTGGACCGGCTGGCCATCCCGCCGCGGCTGCGCCGTCGGCCGCTCGCGGGCGGCGCGGAGGAGCTGTCGGGACTCGTCCTCGTCGACCTGCCCGACCACGACTCGGCGCTGGTGAAGCACCGGGAGCAGGTGGAACGGGTGTTGGCGCTGGTGGACGCGGTGATCTGGGTCGTCGATCCGGAGAAGTACGCGGACGCCGCGCTGCACGAGAGGTACCTGCGTCCGCTCGCCGGGCACGCCGAAGTCACCTTCGTGGTGCTCAACCAGGTCGACCGGCTGCCGGGTGAGGCCGCTGACCAGGTGCTGGACGATCTGCGCCGGCTCCTCGACGAGGACGGCATGGCGGTCGGCGAACACGGCGACCCCGGCGCCACGGTGCTCGCGCTCTCCGCGCTGTCGGGGGAGGGGGTCGACGAACTGAGGGAGGCCGTCGGGAGCTTCGTCCAGGAACGGACGGCGGCGGCCCGCCGGCTGTCCGCCGACGTGGACGCGGCGGCCCACGGTCTGCGTGCGGCGTACGTCGCGCACGGCCGTACGGGTCTCGACGAGCGCTCCCGCGAGGACTTCGCGGCCCGGCTCGCCGAAGCGGTGGGGGCGGAGGCGGCCGGAGAGGCGGCCGAGCGGGCGTGGCGCCGGCACGCGGGGCGGGCGTGCGGGACCCCTTGGCTGCGGCTGTGGCGCTGGTACGAGCGCAAGCGGGTGCCGGGCGGTGCGCCGCCCTCGTCCCCGGTGCCGACGGAGGAGGAGCTGACGGCCCGGCAGCGGGTGGAGCAGGCGGTGCGCACGGTAGCCGACGAGGCCGCCGCGGGGCTGCCCGCGCCCTGGGCGCAGGCCGTACGCGAGGCTGCGGTCCGCGGGGCGGACGGGCTGCCGGAAGCCCTCGACGAACTCTCCGTACGGGAAGCGGCCGTCACGGCGAAGAGGCCGCTGCGGCCGGCGTGGTGGCCCGCCGCCGTGCTGGCGCAGGCGTCGATGACGCTGGTGCAGATCTACGGCGGGCTGTGGCTGGTGGGGCAGATCGTGGGGGTGCTGGAGCCGGGGCTCATCGTGCCCGCGCTGCTGATGCTGGCCGGGATCGTCGGCGGGCCGCTGGTCGAGTGGGCGTGCACGGTGGCGGTGCGGGGGCCGGCGCGGCGGTACGGGCAGGACGCCCAGCGCCGGCTGCGGGAGGCGGCTGCCGCGTGCGGTCGGGCGCGGGTGCTCGATCCCGTCGCGGGGGAGCTGATGCGGTACCGGGAGGTGCGGGAGCAGTACGCGACGGTTGCCGGCCATGCGCGTACGGGGCTGGGGGGAGCGCGGGGCGTCAGTGGCTCGGGGAGCGGAAGGGGAGCGGGTGGTGTTCTGGGGGTGACGGGGTTTTCCACAACTCCCCGGTAGTCCACAGGCTTCGGCGGGGTTCTTCCATCGGATCCACCATGGAGTTCCGGTCGTCGCGGTGGGCGAGGAGCCTGCGGAGCGCGGACGGCGTGGAGGGAACGACCGGAGTAAACGGAAGCCCGGAAGGGCTGGACGGCTGGACGAAGACGGGGGAGGTGGCCGTCGTGCACGACACGATGGTGACGGTGGTGGGCAATGCCGCCACGGCGGTGGAGTACCGGGAGTCGGCCCACGGCGCGATGGCGCGGTTCCGGATCGCGGTGACGCCGCGGCGCTGGGACCGGCAGCGCGAGAGCTGGGCCGACGGGCCCACCAGTTTCTACACGGTGGTCGCGTGGCGCGGGCTCGCGGCGAATGTGGCGGGCTCCGTGTCGGTGGGCGATCCGCTGGTGGTCCACGGCCGGCTGCGGGTGCGCGAAGGCGATCGGGGCGGAGACGGAGCGGATGGTGCATTCGGGGCGTACGGCGAGGCGCGGGAAGGCCCCCGGGAGGGGCCGCGGCGGACCTTCGTGGACATCGACGCCGTCGCCGTGGGACACGATCTGACGCGCGGCACTTCCGCATTCCGACGCGTGGTGAAGGTGGCGCCGAAATCGGATATTCCGGAAGCGGTGTCATGAGAGCGGGATGGGGCGTCGATGGCCCCTCGTCGCCCCATCACCTCGTTCACCTGGCGTTTGTCGCTTCCTTGCCCGCCACTTCCCTGCCGCTGCCGCACCGGCCCTGACCTGCGGAAGCCCAGGAAACGGGCGGAGTGGTGGCCAGGGGAGTCAGGGAGATTTGTCGACTCACTTAGGGGGGTGGGTAGTTGGTGGGGCCATCGGTGATAACGATTCCGATTCGGAATGGTTGTATGACGGTACGACGGGGATCTGCGGGGGTCGGTGTCCATAGGATTCCCCGGTACTCACGGGGCACTTGAGTCAGTAGGCGAGGTTCCCTCCCCACACGCATCATGTGAAAACCTCGCCCGGAGGGGAATTCTGTGTTTGCCAAGTTCTCTGCGCCCGCTGGGCGTGGACGTTCCACCGCCCGTCGCATCGCCGCCGTCACCGCGGTGACCGGACTCGTTGCGACGGGTGCACTGACCGGCGCGGGTGCGGCCGTCGCCAGTGAAGGTGACCGGCATGTCAACGGCACCACGGCCAAGCTCGTCGGCCTGAAGATCCACGACACCGCCCTGCTGCACTACCCGGGCGACAAGCAGCCGGTCCGGATGCCCGCGGGCGTCTTTGAGCTGTCCGCAAAGGGCGGCGGCACGTTGAAGACCTACTGCATCGACCTCCACAACCCGACCCAGGACGGGGCTGACTACCAGGAGACCTCCTGGGACCAGAGCACCCTGAACAAGAACGAGAACGCCGGCAAGATCCTCTGGATCCTGGAGAACTCGTTCCCGCAGGTCGACAATCTGACGGAGCTGGCCGAGAAGGCCGGCGCCAAGAAGCTCACCGAGAAGACCGCTGCCGCCGGCACCCAGGTCGCCATCTGGCGCTACTCCGACAAGGTGGAGGTCACCGCCGCGGACGAGGACGCGGAGAAGCTGGCCGACTACCTGGAGGAGAAGGCGAAGAACGAGGCGGAGCCGGGGGCTTCCCTTGAGCTCGCCCCGAAAGCGGTCTCCGGCAAGCCCGGCGGGCGCATAGGTCCGGTCACCGTGACCACGAACGCCGCCCAGGCCACGCTCACCCTGTCCCTCGAGGCGGCCGGCGCCGGCGTCAAGGTCGTGGACGCGGCTGGCAAGCCGGTCACCGCTGCCGCCAACGGTGCGAAGGTGTTCTTCGACGTCCCCGCGGAGGCGGCCGACGGGTCCGCGACGCTGACCGCGCAGGCCGCGACCCCCGTCCCGGTGGGTCGTGCCTACACCCCGCTCGTCGGCACCAGTCAGACGATGATCCTGGCGGGCTCCAGCCAGTCCAACGCGAAGTCGATCGCCTCCGCGACCTGGGCCAAGACCGGCCCCGTGCCTGCGGTCACCGCGAAGGAGAACTGCGACAAGGGCGGCGTCGACGTCACCGCCAGCAACAAGGGCGACTCCCCCTTCACCTTCACGCTCAAGGGCACCGAGCACACCGTCCCCGCGGGTGGCTCCAAGACGGTGACCGTCCCGGTCGGCGAGGACCAGGCGTACGACATCACCATCACCGGGCCGAACGGTTTCAAGGAGACCTTCAAGGGCGTCCTGGACTGCAAGACCAGCGCCCCCAGCCCGAACCCGAACCCGTCCTCCCAGCCCACCCCGGCCTCGGCCGGCGGTAGCACCGGCGGGTCCGACACCTCCGGGGGCGCCACCTCCGGCTCCTCCTCGAAGGACAACCTCGCCGCGACGGGCGGCTCCAGCGCCACCCCGGTCATCGCGGGCGTCGCGATCGCCCTGGTCGCGCTCGGCGGCGGCGCGGTGTTCTTCCTGCGCAGGAAGAAGGCCACCGCCGGGGAGTGAACGCTCCTGAGCGCGGAGTGACACCGCGCTGAAGCAAGGCTGAGGCGAGGCCGAAGCAAAGTGAGGCCCCGGGCGCCCATGGCACCCGGGGCCTCACCCGTGCCTGTGCGCCTGTGCCTGTGCCTGTGCCTCTACCGTGCCCGGGCTCGTACCGTGCCTGTGCTCGTACCGTGCCTGTGCTCGTACCGTGCTCGTGTCCCTCCCGCTCACCGGGCCCGCGCGGGGTGTGGGGTGCGTCCGGGCGGGGGTTACCGGTTTCCGTCGGGGGGCGGCCGTACGGCAAGATGGGTGGTATCTCTGCCCACCACTTATCTGCCGGACGGTTTCTCTTGGCTGAGTACATCTACACGATGCGCAAGGCGCGCAAGGCGCACGGCGACAAGGTCATCCTCGATGACGTGACGCTCAGCCTCATCCCCGGCGCCAAGATCGGTGTGGTCGGCCCGAACGGTGCCGGTAAGTCCACCGTCTTGAAGATCATGGCGGGCCTTGAGCAGCCGTCGAACGGCGACGCGTTCCTGTCGCCCGGCTACACCGTCGGCATCCTGCTCCAGGAGCCGCCGCTGGACGAGTCGAAGACGGTCCTGGAGAACGTCGAGGACGGCGTCGCGGAGATCAAGGGCAAGCTCAACCGGTTCAACGAGATCGCCGAGCAGATGGCGACCGAGTACACCGACGCCCTGGGCGAGGAGATGGGCAAGCTCCAGGAGGACCTGGACCACGCCAACGCCTGGGACCTCGACGCCCAGCTGGAGCAGGCCATGGACGCGCTAGGCTGCCCGCCCGGCGACTGGCCGGTGACCACCCTGTCCGGTGGCGAGAAGCGCCGTGTCGCGCTCTGCAAGCTGCTGCTCGAAGCCCCCGACCTGCTGCTCCTCGACGAGCCCACCAACCACCTGGACGCCGAGTCCGTGCAGTGGCTGGAGCAGCACCTCGCCAAGTACGCCGGCACCGTCGTCGCCATCACCCACGACCGGTACTTCCTCGACAACGTCGCCGGCTGGATCATGGAGCTGGACCGCGGCCGGGCCATCGGCTATGAGGGCAACTACTCCACCTACCTGGAGTCCAAGCAGGCCCGTCTCAAGGTCGAGGGCCAGAAGGACGCCAAGCGCGCCAAGCGCCTGCGGGAAGAGCTGGAGTGGGTCCGCTCCAACGCCAAGGGCCGCCAGGCCAAGTCCAAGGCCCGCCTCGCCCGTTACGAGGAGATGGCGGCCGAGGCCGACAAGATGCGGAAGCTGGACTTCGAGGAGATCCAGATCCCGCCGGGCCCCCGCCTGGGCAGCATCGTCGTCGAGGTCAACAACCTCAGCAAGGGCTTCGGCGAGAAGCTGCTCATCGACGACCTGAGCTTCACCCTCCCGCGCAACGGCATCGTCGGCATCATCGGCCCCAACGGCGCCGGCAAGACCACGCTGTTCAAGATGCTCCAGGGCCTGGAGGCGCCGGACGCCGGCAGCATCAAGGTCGGCGACACCGTCAAGATCAGCTACGTCGACCAGTCCCGCGCCAACATCGACCCCAAGAAGACGCTGTGGGCCGTCGTCTCCGACGAGCTGGACTACATCAACGTCGGCCAGGTCGAGATGCCGTCCCGCGCCTACGTCTCCGCCTTCGGCTTCAAGGGCCCGGACCAGCAGAAGCCCGCGGGCGTCCTCTCCGGCGGCGAGCGCAACCGACTGAACCTCGCGCTCACCCTCAAGCAGGGCGGCAACCTGCTCCTCCTCGACGAGCCCACCAACGACCTCGACGTCGAGACGCTCTCCTCCCTGGAGAACGCGCTGCTGGAGTTCCCCGGCTGCGCCGTGGTCGTCTCCCACGACCGCTGGTTCCTGGACCGGGTGGCCACCCACATCCTCGCGTACGAGGGCGACTCCAAGTGGTTCTGGTTCGAGGGCAACTTCGAGTCGTACGAGAAGAACAAGATCGAGCGGCTGGGCCCGGACGCGGCCCGTCCGCACCGCGCCACGTACAAGAAGCTCACCCGAGGCTGAGCCGACAGCAAGCGACCGCCACCGGGCGGCCGAAGGACAGAAAGCGGGAACCGTCACCCATGGCTCGGCACATATACAGCTGTCCCCTCCGCTGGTCGGACATGGACGCCTTCGGCCACGTCAACAACGTCGTCTTCCTCCGCTACCTGGAGGAAGCGCGGATCGACTTCATGTTCCGGCTCCGGCCGAAGGACGGCTCCCCGTCGTTCTCCGGCGGCTCGGTGGTGGCCCGGCACGAGATCGACTACGTGCTCCCGCTGGTCCACCGGCACGAGCCGGTGGTCATCGAGTCCTGGGTGACCCGGATCGGCGCCGCATCGCTCACCATCGCGTACGAGATCAAGGACGCGGAGGGCTCGTCCCAGGTCTACGTGCGGGCCTCCACCGTCGTGGTCCCGTACAACCTGGAAGCGGGCCGTCCGCGTCGGATCACCGAGGAGGAGCGGTCCCACCTCCGTCGCTACCTGGACGGAGCGGACTCCGACGAGGGCGTGCTGGTGGCATGACCACACCCGTGCAGAGCCTGCACTTCGCCGACGCGAGGGAGGCGGAGGACCTCACCGCCTTCCTCGCCCGGCTGCTCCACTACGACCGTGCCGCCGCCGTCCGCCTCCAGGCCGGCGGACCGGACGGGGAGCCCCGACCGAGCCTCGCGGTCTTCGGCCGCCCGCCCTCCTTCGAGGTGCTGGCGATCCGCACCGCCCGGCTCGGCACCCCGATCGCCCTGGACTCCACCGTTTCCGCAGGTGAACTGCTGGAACGCGTCCAGGACGTCGGATTCACCCTGCCCGCGCCCGTCACCGGACCGCCCTGGGCCGGCGTCCTGCCGCCCCGCGGCGGCTGGCGCGAACTGCCCGGCCTCCCCGACGTGCCCCAGATGCGCGAACTGGTCGCCGCCGCGGTCGCCGAGTTCCGGCGCCGGGACGAGGCACTGCCGCCCGAGCGGCGCACCCGCGCCGAGCGGGACCGCATCGGACGGGAGATCTGGTCGCGCGAGGCGGCGCCCACGCCCCTCCCGCTGCGCGCCGTGCACGCGGCGCACTCCCTGGGCTTCCTGCGCCCCGGCGCCCCCGTGGCGCTGCTCACCACCGCGCCTGCCACCCCCACGGCCCCCACGTCCGGCGCCTGGCTCCGGCTCCGTACGCCCTTCGGCTCCGTCGCCGTCCGGGCGAACGGCCCCCGGGTGCTCAGCGTCACCCCCACCCGCCCGGGGTGACCGACGCCACCTCGAAGAGGCGTCGCCCGACCGCTTGACCTGCCCGGGAACGGGCAGGAGCGCAGGGCACGACGCACCGCCCGGCGCCCGTACGCGGTGCCGGCGACCACGGACCGGTGAGGGAGCAGGGGCGAAGATGGCGAGGGATGGCGAGGGGCAGCCCAGCGCCGTGCAGTCGGTGGACCGGGCCGTGAGCGTGCTGGAGAGCCTGGCCCGACGGGGCGAAGCGGGCGTCACGGAACTCGCCGACGAGCTGGGAGTGCACAAGTCGACCGCGTTCCGGCTGCTGGGCGCCCTGGAGAACCGTGGCCTCGTCGCCCAGACCCGGGACCGCGGCAAGTACCGGCTCGGCGCCGGCATGCTGCGCCTCGCCGGCGCCGCGGCCCGCCGCCTCGACGTCGTCCGCGAGGGCGTGTCCCTCTGCCATGAACTCGCCGCCGAGATCGGTGAGACCGTCAACATCGCGGTCCTCGACGACGACGCGGCCGTCAACGTGGCCCAGGCCCACGGCACCGCCGCCGTCACCTCGTGCAACTGGATCGGACGCCGCACCCCCCTGCACGCCACCTCCAGCGGAAAGGTGCTGCTCGCGCACGCCCCCGCCCCCGTACGGGACCGGGTCCTCGCGGCCGGGCGTCTCGACGTCTTCACCGAGCACACCGTCACCTCGCCCGAGGCCCTCCGCCCGCTGCTCGACGAGGCCGTGGAGCAGGGGTACGCCGTCGCCGTCGAGGAGCTGGAGCTGGGGTTGAACGCGGTCGCCGCGCCCGTGCGCTCGTACGACGGGACGGTGATCGGGGCGCTGAGCGTGTCGGGGCCGGTGTACCGGATGGGCGAGGACGCGCTGCCCGCGGCGGCGAAGCGGGCGGTGACGGCGGCGGACGAACTCTCCCGCCGGATGGGATACGCCGACTGAGACCGGCTGGGGCGCCTGCCGGGCCGTCGTGCCCTCCCCGCCGGCCCGCCGGAGCCCCATTGCCCGTCGCGCACCCCGGTGAGAAGGTGGCGCCACCGGCCGTGGACGGACGACCCGCGGACCGAACGGCTACGCAACGCGGACCGCACCACACCACGGGAGCGAGGCGGCATGGCGTACGACGTGATCGTCATCGGGCTCGGCGGCATGGGCAGCGCCGCAGCCGCCCACCTCGCGGCGCGCGGCGCACGCGTCCTCGGCCTGGAGGCGCACCGCCCCCTCCACGACCTGGGCTCCAGCCACGGCGGCTCGCGCATGACCCGCCGCTCCTACTTCGAGGACCCCTCCTACGTACCGCTCCTGCTGCGCGCCTACGAGCTGTACGAGCAGGTCGAGCGGGACACCGGCCGCCCCGTCGCCACCCTCTGCGGCGGCCTCATGATCGGTGCGCCCGACTGTCGCACCGTCGCCGGAGCGCTGCGCTCCGCCCACCAGTGGGACCTGCCGCACGAACTCCTCGACGCGAAGGAACTGCGCCGCCGCTTCCCCCTCTTCACACCCGCCGACCACGAGGTCGCCCTGTACGAGACCGCGGCCGGCGTGCTCCGCCCCGAGGAGACCGTCGCCGCCCACCTCGAACTCGCCGCCCGGCACGGCGCCGAACTGCGCTTCGAGGAGCCCGTGACCCGTTGGGTGCCGTACGGGGACGGCGTCTCGGTCCGCACGGCGCTCGGCACATACACGGCGGGGCGGCTGGTGGTCTGCCCGGGGGCGTGGGCACCCGAACTCCTCGCCGACCTGGGGGTGCCGCTGACCGTGGAGCGGCAGCTCACGTACTGGTTCCAGCCCGACGGCGGCACCGGGCCCTACCTCCCCGGCCGCCAGCCCGTCTTCATCTGGGAGGACGCGGCCGGCGCGCAGAGCTACGGCTTCCCCGCGCTCGACGGGCCCGAGGGCGGCGTGAAGGTCGCCTTCTTCCGCGAGGGCGAGGTCTGCACGGCCCGGACCGTCGACCGGACCGTGCACGACCACGAGGTCCAGGACATGGCGCGGCACCTGCGTCGTCACCTCCCGACCCTGCCGGGCACCTTCCTGAAGGCCGTGACCTGCCTGTACACGAACACGCCCGACCAGCACTTCGTGATCGGGCGGCACCCGGCGCAGCCGGAGACCACGACCGTGGCCTGCGGGTTCTCAGGGCACGGGTTCAAGTTCGTGACCGTGGTCGGCGAGATCCTGGCCGATCTGGCGCTGGAGGGGGCCACCCGGCACCCCATCGCGCTGTTCTCCCCGGAACGGACGGCTTAGGGTCTTTCGTTCGGATCTTGCAAACGAAAGGGCCCTAGTCGGCCGTGTTGATCATCGAGGCGGCGGCGTACGTCATGTAGTTCCACAGCTGCTGCTCGTGCTCCGGCGCCAGCTCCAGCTCGTCCACCGCGTCCCGCATGTGCTTCAGCCAGGCGTCGTGCGCGGCGCGGTCGACCTGGAACGGCGCGTGCCGCATCCGCAGCCGGGGGTGGCCGCGGTTCTCGCTGTAGGTGCGCGGACCGCCCCAGTACTGCATGAGGAAGAGCGCGAACCGCTCCTCGGCCGGGCCGAGGTCCTCCTCCGGGTACATCGCCCGCAGCAGGGGATCCTCGGCGACGCCCTCGTAGAAGCGGTGAACAAGGCGACGGAAGGTCGGCTCGCCGCCGACCTGCTCGTAGAAGGTCTGTTCCTGAAGGGTGCCCCGCGGAATCTCGTTCACCCGTCCATCGTCTCAGATGACCGGGACGAGGACCGGGGTCCTAGGACCTCCGGCCGGCGGGCCGACCGGGCCGGCGGGGCCGAGGGGCGGGGGGTGCTCGCCACCGGCCCGGCCGCGCAGGACAGTGGAGGCATGGGGACGTACCTGGAGCCGTACACCGAGCCCGCCGACGAGGCCCGCCGCTCCCTGGTGCGCGCGATGGCGGCGGACGGCGGGCTGGCCGACCCCGCGTGGCGGCTCGCCTTCGAAGAGGTGCCGCGGCACCTGTTCGTGCCGTACTACTACGTCCCCACCGGTCCGGGCGAGTACGAGCGGCTGTGGTGCGAGGACCCCGACCCGGCCCGCCGGGAGCGGTGGCTGCGCGGGGCGTACCACGACGGTCCGCTGGCCACGCGGGTGCGCGACGGGGTGCTGCTCTCCTCCAGCAGCCAGCCCTCGGTCATGGCGCGGATGCTGGACGCGCTGGACGTGCGGTACGGCGACTCCGTCCTGGAGATCGGCGCCGGCTCCGGCTACAACGCGGCGCTGCTGTGCCATCGCGTGGGGGAGGCGCACGTCACGACCGTGGACGTCGATCCGGAGATCACCGAGTCCGCGCGGGTGCACCTGGCGGTCGCCGGCTACCGTCCGGCCGTCGTCACCGGCGACGGCGCCCGGGGGGTGCCGGGGCGGGCGCCCTTCGACCGGATCGTGGCGACCTGCACCCTGCCGTCGGTGCCGCACTCCTGGCTGGCCCAGTGCCGCCCCGACGCGCGGATCGTGGCTCCGCTGTCGACGGGCCTGATCGCGTTGCGGGTACGGGACGACGCCCGGGGCCGCTTCGCGGAGGGCCGCTTCTTGCGCACGCCGGCGTACTTCGTGCCGCTGCGGGGGGCGGCGGGGGCGCCGCGGGTGGGTGTGGCGGGCCTGCCGAGGGAGGTCCTGGACGACGACCTCTTCCGCTTCCTGCTGACGCTGACGGCGGGCAGCCTGGACCCGCGCGAGGCGCTGTCCTTGTGGAAGCGCGAACACCGTCCGTTGCGGGACCGCTTCGGGGTGACGGTGGGTGCGCGGAGGCAGTGGGCGTGGCTGGACGACCCGTCGGGCCCGTACGCGTGGGAGCTGGGGGGCGGTGGGGGGTGAGGTCACCCCGCCGGGAAGCGGCGGGACGGCAGATCGCGTGCTGGGGGCGCCGCGTCGTGGCGCCCCCAGCGGGCATCAGGCGTGGCGGATGGTGATGGTGGTCCAGGCGCCGACGTGGACGCGGTCGCCGTGCGTCAGGGGGATCGGGACGTACGGCTGGATGGGCTCTTCCGCGCCGTTGAGCGTCGTGCCGTTCGTGGAGTTCTGGTCCACGACCGCCCAGGAGCCGTCGGGCTGCTGGACCAGCACCGCGTGCTGGTGGGAGACGCCCGGGTCCTCCGGGGGCACCGACAGGTCGATGTCGGGGGCCTCGCCCGTGGACTGGCGGCGGCGGCCGATCGTCACCTGGGTGCCGGTGAGCGGCAGCTGCTGCTCGGGGGAGTACGCGGGGAGCACGAGGCCGCTCGCGTCCGGGCCGCTGCGCTGCATCATCGCGAGGAAGTACTCACGGTCGGGCCCGATGACGGCCGTCCAGGTGCCGGGGCCCGGCGCCGGCTGCTGCGGGCCGCCGAACGGCGGCGCCTGTATCGGCTGTTGCTGTTGCTGTTGCTGTTGCTGTTGCGGGGGCGGCGGGCTCAGCGGCCAGTCGTCCGCGGCCGGCCCCGCACCCGGGTGCACCGGCTGCTGCTGCGGGGGCACCTGCTGCGGGAACGCCGGCGGCGGGGGCGACTGCTGCACGCCGGCCGAGCCCTGCGGGAAACCGGGCGGCGGGGGCGGCGGGGGCTGGTGTCCCTGCGGCGGACGCGAGCCCTGGAAGTCGTACGCGTCAGGTGCACCCGGGGCCTGAGGGCCGGGCGCCTGGGGACCCGGAACCTGGGGACCCGGGACGTGTGGCCCAGGACCCTGCGGCGCCGGCGTCTGCGGCCCGAATCCCGTCGGACCGGGACCCATCGGGCCGGGACTCACCGGACCGGGACCCATCGGGCCGGGGCCGGGAGCCACCGGGCCAGGGCCGGGCTGTCCGGGCATCGGCGGTGCCGGCGGGAACCCGCCCGCCTGCGGACCGGGGCCGGGACCCTGCTGACCGTGGCTCTGCGGGCCGGGACCTGGAGGAGCCGGCGGAGCCTGCGGCGCCGGGCGGTTGGTGAAGCCCGCCGGGAGGTTCAGACCGGGCGGCGGTGTCGTCGCGACCGGCGTGTACGACGTCGCCTTGTTCGTCACGAAGTTGAACCGGCACTCCTCGCAGAACGGCGCCATCGCCTCGCGCGGGGTGCGGCACTGCGGACACAGCTCCGCCTGGGCGGTGGCATGGGGATCCCCGGCCGGCGGGAAGCCGTACCCCGGCTGCGGCGGAGGCGGCGGGGGCACGGACCCCGGCGCGACGCCGGGACCGGCCATGCGCTGGCCGCAGACGTCGCACCAGTCGTCGGCGCCCGACTGATGACCGTTCGGGCAGGTCGGCATGGAGGCGCCGCCCCCTCTCCTCGTCCGGCCCGAGGGCCGCTGTTCGATACGTGGCCGTCGTCGACGACCCGCCCCTACTTCTTGACGCGGACCGTCTTCGTGGAGCGCGTTTCGAGAGTCATCTCGTCGGCGTCCGCGACCTTTGCTTTGAGTCGCACAGTACCTGTCGCCGCATCGACCACGTCCACCACCTTCGAAAGGAGTTTCGCAGTGTCCGCGTTGCCGGAGGCCGCCGCCAACTGCACCGCGCGGCCCAATTTCGCCGTCGCGCCGTCGAAGTCCCCGGACTTGCGGGCGTCTAGTCCGGCGCGGATCGCCGCCGCCAACTCGGCCTGTCCGGTGTAGTGCGCGACCTGCGCGTTGATCGCCGTGGAGGCCGCCAGGTCGTCCGTCCACACGGCCCGCACCAGCCCCTGGCCGAGCACCTGCGGCGTCCCGCCGTCCGCGGCCGGGACGATCAGCGAGGCGCGGGCCGCCAGCATCTCGTGGCCCACGCCGGCGTCGGGCACGCGCACGCAGACGTGGTAGTCGCGGGACTCGTCGCCCCACGAGCCCGTCGGATAGTCCCCGGCCCGGGGGCCCGCTTCGGTGCGGCGGTCGGTCAGGTCCTCGACGGCGGGTGCGACCTGCTTGACGAAGACGACCTCCGCGCCGACCGGCGTCCACAGCCGCAGCGCGACGTCCGCGACCTCCTTGCCGAGGGCTTCGGTCATCATCGACGTGAAGTCGGCCGCCAGGTGGGTCGGGTCCGCGACGATGTCCGCGGTGCCGAGGAGCGCGGAGGCGATCGCGGTGACCTCCTGGACCTCCCAGTCCGTGCCCACGCCCCGAGCGTCGCAGGTGAACCGGCCCGCGACCGCGTCCAGCGCGGCCCGCAGGTCCTCCGGTGACTCGTGTTCGTTGCGGCCGTCGGTCAGCAGGATGCCGTGTCGGATGCGGCTGGCGGCGTCCGCGAGCAGTTCGTCCGTCAGCCGCAGCCAGGTGCCGATGGCGGTGCCGCCGCCCGGCGTCAGTCCGCGCAGGGAGCGTACGGCGGCGGCCCGGGTCCGGGCGTCGGCGACCGCGAGTCCGCCGTCGCCCGGGAAGACCTCCTTGGCCTCGTGCGTCCCGGCGACGACCGCGAACTCCACCCCGTCCGGCAGGGTGTCGATCGCCGCGGCCGTCGCCTGGCGCGCGTTGCGCAGCTTCGTCGGCGGGTAGTCCATCGAGCCCGAGCAGTCGACCATGATGACGACGGCGGCGCCCGGGGCGGGCGTGGGTATGCCGGTCGGCGAGGCCGAGGCGCCCGCCAGCGGGGTGCCCCCGCCCGTGCCGCCGCCGGTGGAGGTGACGGTGACGATCGCGCTCACCTCCCGGCCGTCCTCCGGCAGGAACTCGTTCTGATAGACATCGACGGAGAAGTCGGAGAAGACGGATGACCGGGGCGCCTGCGACGTGGAGAAGTTGGCCATGTCAGGGACTCCTTGGAGGCTCCATGCGGGACACGGTGGGACACACGGTGATCACGCTGTACTGAGGAGGCGGTGCGGTCACGTCACGTCATGGCCGACCGACCTCACGGTTCGACGGAGATCGGCAACACCGCCACGGTGACGTTGTCGTGGCCGCCGCCGTCGAGGGCGTGCCCGACCAGCACGCGGGCGCCGTGCAGCGGGCGTTCGGCGGCGTCGCGGGGCACCGCGGCGGCCATGTCGTCGGCGCCCTCCGCGTAGTTCCACAGCCCGTCCGTGCAGACCACGACCACCCCGGAGCGGTCCGGTCGGAAGACGGCGGTGTGCGGGTCGAGTTCGTACGCGTCGGCGCCGAGCCAGCCCGTGATCGCGTGGGCCCGCTCGTCCGCGTACGCCTCCGCCTCGCTCATCAGGCCCGCCGCCACCATCTGGGCGGCCCACGAGTCGTCCTCGGTGAGCCGGGCCGCGGGGGCGCCGCGGTCGTCGGGCACCCAGTACGCGCGGCTGTCGCCGACCCAGCCGACGATCAGCAGCCCGCCCGCCGACACCGCGCCGACGACGGTGCACGCCGGGGCGTTCTGCTGGCGGTGCTGGTCCTGGTCGAGGGCGTCGCCGCCGGGGGCGGGCGCGGCGAGGGCGTTCACCGCGGCGGCGGCGTCGACGATCGCCTCCCGCATGGCCTGTTCGGGGTGGACCCCGCGCGGCAGCGCCGCCGTCAGGGCGTCACAGGCCGCACGGGACGCGGCCTGTGACGCCTCGTCGGGGCGGGTCGCCGACGACACGCCGTCGCAGACGATCGCCACGACCGCGGGCGAACCGTCGGACAGCGTCGCGGTCGAGATCGCGAACGCGTCCTCGTTGCGGTGGTGGCGCAGTCCGCGGTCGCTCACGGCGGCCAGCGGTCCGAGCTCCTGCTCCAGGTGGTCGCGTTCGCGCGGCTGGGCGTGTCCGCAGTTCTCGCAGTAGCCGTCGGTGTCGACCCGGCCGGCGCGGCACGCCACGCACCAGGCCGTGCCCTCGGCCCGCGGGTCGGGACCGTCCGGCGACGGCGGCTGCGGCGGCTGCCCGGTCCCGGACGACGGCTGGTGCGGCACCGGTTCGCCGGCGTCGGACGGCTCCGGCGACGGCTGCTGCAACTCGTAGTCCCCGCCGCTGCGTTGCGGTGGTCCCTCGCCGGCCTCGGCGCGCGGCCGTACGTCCGCCTCGACGGCGGCGTCCGGCAGGGGCGCCTGCCCGTACTCCGGGTCGAACGAGGGCACGTCGGATCCGCCACTCACGCCCGCACCGCCCGCCGGTGCGTACTGCGCCGCCGGCACCCGGCCCGGCGCGTCCGGCAGCACGTCCCACGCACTGGGCGCGGAGGGGTCGCGCGGCGGCCCGGCGAGGTCGGCGAGGGCCGCGAGACGGGACCGCGGCCGTACGGGCTCCGCGGCGCCCGCCGCCCCGGCGACCGAGGGGTCACCCGCGCCGCCACCCGTGCCCGTGCCCCGGGCGCCGCCGACCGCAGCGCTCACCGGGTCGCCCTGCGGGTACGCGGCAGGGCCGCCGGCCCCCGCCGGCCGGGCGTACGACGAGGTGGCCGAGGCCGCCGGCGCCGGTTGTGCCGCGCCGGCACCCGGCGACGACGGCGTCACCTGTGGCGGGAGCCGGTGCGCCGCGGTGTTGATCGGCAGGGTCGGCCGGTCGGACCCCGGCGGGCGACCGGCGGCGCGCGGCAGGCCCGCACCGCACCTGCCGCAGAAGCGGTCCTCGATCTCCACGGCTTCGCCGCAGCCGGGGCAGGAGACCGCCCCGGTCGGCTGTTCGTTCTGCGACGACATCGATCACACCCACGTCCGGGGGCGGAAGCGATTGGCACGCTCCACCAGATCCACGCGCTCCTCGCCGCGTTGGGCGAGCCGGGCGAGCACCCGGTACGAGCGTTCCAGCCCGAAGCGCAGGCCCCGTTCGTCGAGTTCGCAGCCGAGCAGCGCGCGGGGCGCGCCGTCCGGACCCGCGGTGCTCGCCGAACTCGTCGGGGGCGGTGGTGCTCCGGGACTTCCGGAGATTACCCAGTCCAGCGCCGTACCGAGTACTTCCGTGGTCAACCGCTCACCGCGGACCGCGTCGAGGCCCGCCTCCCGCAACGCCGTCACCTGCGCCGCTGCCGCCGACAGGTCGTCCAGCAGGGGGTCCAGCGCGGCGCGCCGGCGCAGCCGGGACCGTACGGCCGCCACCCGTGCGGCGGTGTAGTGGATGGACGCCTCCGGCACCGACTCCAGGGTGCGCACGGCGCCGGCGCGGTCGCCCGACGCGAGCTGCACCCGGGCCAGTCCGAACGCGGCGCTCACATGGCTCGGGTCCGTCGTCCACACCAGGCGGTAGTACTCGGCGGCGTTGTCCAACTGGCCCAGCAGTTCGGCGCACACGGCGAGCGCCAGCTTCGGCGCGGACTCGCCGGGGAAGGCGTCGTACACCGCGTCGAAGGAGAGGGCCGCTGATGCCAGTCCCCGTTCGTCGCCGGCGACCAGCGAGACGAGGCCGCGGTACCAGATCACCCGCCAGTCGTCGGCGTGCTGCCGCTCCACCTCCGTCAGCACGTCCTCCGCCGCGGCGGGCTCGCCCGTCTCCAACCGGGCCCGCACCTCCCGCAGCCGGGTCCCGCGCGAGGCGACGGGGACCGTGGCCAGCGCGGCGACCAACTCGGCGGGGGCCGCGGCCAGCAGACCGGCGAGGAACCCGGCGTTCGGGTCGTCCGCGTCCACGTGCGGGGCCGGCAGCGCCAGCGCCACCGCGGAGGTGTCCAGGGGCGCGAGACGGGGCGCGAGCCGGGCGCCGAGCGCACCCCCGGCAGCCGCACCCTGCTGGAGCGCACCACCGGGCCCACCCTGACGGGGGATCGCCGCACCCGTCCCCGTGCCGGCCGGCGCACCGCGTCCGAACGCGCCCCGGGGCACCGGCCGTGCGCCGAGCGCCGACACGTCGTCCGCCGAGGCGGCGAACAGCTCCGTGTCCGCGACCTTCACCTCCGGCCCGAAGAGCGTGGACAGCGCCGGCCGGGGCCGCCCGGTCTGGAGCGCGACGACCTCCCTGAGCACCCCCGTGAGCTGCTCCGCCATCTCCTGCGCCGACGAGAACCGCCGGGTGGGGTCCGGGTCGGTGGCCCGGACCAGGAGCCGGTAGAAGGACTCGTACGTCCGGAAGACCTCGATGTTCTCCGGGTCGGGCAGGGAGTCCACGAACACGTTCGTGTAGCCCTGGAAGTCGAAGGTCAGCACCGCGAGGGTGCGGGCGACCGTGTACAGGTCGGAGGCGACCGACGGGCCCTTCTCGGCGACCTCCGGGGCCTGGTAGCCGATGGTGCCGTAGATCGCGGACTCGTCGTCGTCCATCCGGCGCACCGCGCCCAGGTCGATCAGCTTCAGCTGGTCCTGCTGCTGGATCGCGTTGTCGACCTTGAAGTCGCAGTACAGCAGGTTGCGGCCGTGCAGGTGGCCCAGGGCCTCCAGCGCCTCGATGCCGTACGCGCAGGCCTGCTCGACCGGCAGCGGATCGCGCTTGCCGCCCGCGTCGCGCCGCTCGTTCGCCAGCTCCTTCAGCGACTTGCCGCCGACGTACTCCATGACGATGTAGCCGTCGAGGGAGCCGGTGCGCTGGTCCAGGTGCTCCACGAAGTTGTAGATGCGGACGATGTTGGCGTGCTCGATCTCGGCGAGGAACCGCCGCTCGGAGATCGCCGCCTCCATCGCGTCCTGGTCACCGGTGTCGAGGAGGCCCTTGAGGACCACCCAGCGGTCGGAGACCGCCCGGTCGACGGCGAGATAGACCCAGCCGAGCCCGCCGTGTGCCAGACAGCCCACGACCTCGTACTGGCCGTGCACGACGTCCCCCGCCTCCAGCTTCGGCACGAAGGAGTACGGATGCCCGCAGGAGGTGCAGAAGCCCTCGGTGCGGCCCGGGCGCTCCCCGCGGGCCCGGCCCACCGGCGCACCGCAGTCGGAGCGCGAGCAGAACCGCTTGCGCTCGGGCACCTCGGGCACCTCCATCACCGCGGAGCGCGGATCGGGGCGCGGCACCTCCGGCACGCTCACCAGGCCCGCGCCCAGCCGCCCGCGCCCCGACGCCTGCCCGGTCGAGCCGGAGGAGACCACCGAGACCGAGACCGTACGGGACGCGGCACCGGCGCCCGTCACCGTGCGCGACAGCCGCCCCGACACCGAGCGGCGCGAGGACGCGGAGCGGGAGGTGCGGGAGCTCCGGGACGCGCCGCGGGAGGAACGGGACGAGGCGCGCGAGCCCTGGGACGCGCGCGAGCCGCGGGCGGACGCGCCGGCGCGGGCCCGCGAGCGGGCGCTGCCCGTGCCGCCGGCCGCCACCACCGGCGCGAGACCGCAGGCGTCGCAGTACAACTCGCCGCCGCCCACGTCCTCGTACGCGCCGTCGCACTCGGGCCGCTGGCACCGCCTGCCGCCGTTCTTCCCTCTGTTCACGTGCGTTTCGCTCATGCCGTCCCCCCGCCGTCGACGGAGCCCGGACGTCCGGGCTCCGCGTGCGTCAACGCCTCCGCCACCGCCGCCTGGTAGCGCAACACGGCCTGGTCGGCGACGCGCAGGTCGCACGGGGCGCTCCACAGCATCCGACGGGCCGCGTCGTACCGCTCGATCAGCAGTGGGTCCTCCACCAGGCCGTGCCGGGCCGCCTTCGCCTTGTACGCGTCCAACCGGCCGCGCAGCTCGGCGCGGACCGCGAGCGGCGCGGTCACCGCCGTCAGGGACTCCCGGGCGCGCAGCAGTTCGTCCTCCGCCTCCCGCTCCAGGGACTCCAGCAGCGGGGACAGCCGGTGCCACCGCGAGTGGCGGCGGTGGTCGGCGGCGGTCACCAGCCGCTCCTGGAGCACCGTCGGGGGCCCGCTCACCGCCGGCACCTCGGACGCGGCGATCTTCGCCAGGACCTCGCCGCGGGCGGCCCGCGCCTCGGCGAGGGTGCGGTCCGCGCGGGACAGCACGTCCCGCAGCCGCACCAGCCGCTCCTCGGAGTCCTGCCGGACCTGCAACACCGCTTCGATCTCCCGGCGGACGTCCTCCAGGGCGCGCGCCGCCCGGTCGTAGCGGTCGGTGTCCGGGCGGCCCCCGCCGGGCGCCGACGACAGTGGCGCGGGCCGCCAGAACGCCAACGGGTCGGAGACCACCTGGACCCGCAGCGTCACCAACTCCTGGGTGATCGCCTCCAGTTCGTCGCCCGAGGGGTGCTCACCGGGGCGCACGCCCACGGAGTGCGCCAACGACCGGGTGCGTTGCAACTCCGCCGACAGCAGGTCGATCCGGGCCGGCAGCGCCGACCACACGGCGTCCGCCGTCACCACCATGTTCAGCGACGTCGCGTACAGCTCGTTCATCCGCTCCACCAGGCCGGCGAGGGTGAACCGTTCCGACAGCTTCGCCTCACCGCCCGGCGGGGCGGCCTCGCCGGCCCGGTGCGCCACGGTGACGCTGGGGCCGCGCAGCCGCTCCGTCAGGTCCACCAGGTCGTCCCGGCTCGACCAGCGGCGCCGGGCCCGGACCTCCCGGATCCGCGTCAGCGCGTCGCTGTACGCGTCGAAGTACCCCCACAGCAGGGCGATCGCCTGCTCGGTCGCGGCCCAGCGGTCCTTGGTGACGCCCGTCAGCTCGGCGCCCTCCAGGAGTCTGCGGCCCGCGTGGTCCTGGAGGGCGAGCAGGGAGGTCTCGATCGCCTCGTGCTCGGAGCCCAACCGGGCCAGGGCACGGTCGACCTCGTCCCGGTCCATCACCGTCTCAAAGAGCCCGTCTCCTGAGTCGGGGAAGGATCCAGCGACGCCCATCGATCACCTCTTTCGTCGGTCAGTCGGAGCGATATGTGGGGGCGGGGGCGGCGGTCATGTCGGGCAGGTCGGCCTTCAGCCACTTCTCGTACGCCTGCTTCCACGCGACCGGGCGGTACTCCTCCAGGACCTTGTTGATCCGGCGCACCAGGTCGTCCTTGCCGAGCCTGGTCGCCACGCCGTAGTACTCGGTCGTGAAGGGCTTGTCGCCCTTCAGCTCGACCGCCGGGTCCTGGGCCGCCTGGCCGGCGGCGAGCGCGCTGTCGGTGACGACCGCGTCCACCAGGCCCTGCTGGAGGCGGACGAGGCAGTCGAGCTGGTTCGGCACGGTCAGCACGTCCGCGTCGCCGGGCCGGCCGTCGTGCTCGTCCTGGAAGACGGCGCCGAAGGAGTTCTCCTTGAGCGCCTCGTTCGCCGTGGAGCCCTCGGCGGTGCACACCCGCTTGCCCTTGAGGCTCTCGTCGTACCCGGTGACGTCCGATTTCTTGGGGGCCAGCACCTGCTGGCCGGACTGGAAGTACGCGGTGGAGAACGCGACCTGCTTGATCCGGGCGCAGTTGATCGTCATCGTGCGGACCACGATGTCCACGGTGCCGTTGTTCAGCGCGGGGATGCGCTGGTTCGTCGGGATGGCGCGGAAGATGACGGCGTCCTTCTTCTTGCCGAAGAGGTCCTTGGCGATCGCCCGGGCGAGGTCGATGTCGAAGCCTTCGAGGGCGCCGTTGGTGGGGTTGCGGTAGCCCCAGCGGTAGCTGTTCTGGTCCACGCCGACGAACAACTTGCCGCGTTTCTTGATGGCGGCGATCGTCGGGCCGTCCGCGGACGACGGCGTGAGGGACGCCTCGGGCGTCTCGCACTCCTCCGCCGCGGCGCGCGTCACCGGCGTCACCCCGCTCTCGGGGGCGCCCGCGGACGAGATCGCCGCGCCCGCGTCCCGCGACAGCGGCAGCAAGGTGGCGGCGGTCGCGGCGCAGGCCACGGCCATGGCGACCACGCCGCCCCAGCCGCGCGGACTGAACCGCCCGGCGCGTCCGGTGTCCTTCACTCCCATCACGCCCCTCTCACCCTTTCACCGGCGCCGTCCGACGTCACCGGTACTCCGAAAGCCTGCGGTTGATCCCGAGGACCGCGCCCAGCGCCCCCGCCACGCCGAGCACCACGGCCCCGACCGGCAAGACGCTCAGAGCGCCCCGACCGTTCTCCGCGGCGCGCGTGAACTCGCGCTGCTCGTGCGCCAGCGCATCGTCCAGCGCGGCGTCCACCACGTCGAAGGACTCTCCGGTCGAGCCCTTCGTCCCGATGACCTTCTCCACCGCTTGCTCGTACTTGCCGTCCCGGTCCGTCTCGCTCACCTGCCGGTGCAGCTTCTGCCAGTCGTCGACGCCCTTGGCCGCCGACTCGACGGGGCGGCGCCCCGCGGCGTCGTCGGCCAGCCGCTGGGCCCGGCCGAGATCGTCGACCAGTTCGCGCACGTGCTGGGCGTACTCCGTCTCGTACTTGTCCTGCTTGCCGTCGTCCGTGAGCACCGCGCCCCGGGAGACCAGGACGAGGTTCTCATTGGCCCGCGCCTTCAAGGAGCTGATCCGGGCGTCGTTCAACACCTTGAGGGACTGCTGCCCGCTGGACTGCGCCTCGCCCAACTGGGCCGCGGCCACGGTCTGCGCGACGACCAGCCACAGCAGCACGACGGCGCAGGCGGCGGTGGCCGCGAGCAGCCCGTGGTTGAAGACCCGGTTCGTCCGCAGGAAGTTGCGGCGCTGCGCCCAGCCGAGCGCGGCGAGCGCGGTGAGTCCGACGAGCACGGACAGCAGCGGCCAGGAGCGGGCGTCCTCGTCGTCCCGGTCGAGCCGGGCCGTCTCCGCGTCGTACAGCTTCTGCGCGGCGGGCAGCAGCACCTTCGTCATCTGCTCGTTGGCGAACCGCAGATACGCACCGCCGAGCGGCAGGCCCTGACGGTTGTAGGCGCGGGCGGTCTCGATGTGCCCGGTGTAGACCGGCAACTGCTCGTTGAGTGTGGCGATGTGCCGACCCGACTCGCTGCGGCCGTCCGCGTGCGTCGCGGCCTTCACCAGCAGCTGGGAGGCGCGGGCGACGTCCTGCTCGTACCGCTCGCGCACCGCGCGGGGCTCCTTGACGGCGCCGGCGAGGAAGCCGCTGGAGGCGGCGGTGTCGGCGTCCGCGAGGGAACGGTAGACGAGCGCGGCGTCCGCGCTCAGCGGCTGGCTGCGCTCGACGACGTCGTCGGCGGCGCCCGCGCGCTGCGACACCTCCAGCGCGGTCACCGCGCCGAAGGCGAGCACCAGCGCGGCGAGCACCGCCCCGATGACCTGGAGCCGGCCGGGCTCGGTCGTGGCGGCGGCGCGGAGCTGGGCGGCGGCGTCGGCGAGGGTGCTGGGCGGGATGCGGGGGTCGCGCGGGGCGCGACTGCTTCCCGCTCTCGGTGTGTTCTGCGTGCTTGGAGTGCTCGGCGCGCGCCGCGTGTTCGACGCGCTGTGCGTGCTCGGCGCGCCTGACGTGCTTGGCGGATGTGTCACGAGACCTCCCCCTCGGTCGCTGACGACGGTCCGCCCCCCGGCGGTTCGGGGGACTTCCCCCGGCCAGCAGTATGGCTGCGATGGCCGACGAGCACAGCCGCCTTGACTGGATCTTGCACCACCACCCCGCGACGGTGCCCCTGCAAGGGCCACCACGCCCGCCGGCTTCGGTCCGGTTTCCCTCGACGTGCGCTGCGCTTGTGCGGCCAGACGTGCGCGCCGTTCCCCTGCGGGAGCGTTGCTCTCTGTGGCCCGTTTCCGGAGCCCCAGCACCCCTTGACTACGCGCCGTGCGGCGAAGTGTCGTTCGTCGGCTACAACCCGGTGGGTGGCTGTTCGCGCAGTTCCGCCCCCTACGCCCAGCTTGATCCTTAACGTCTGGCCTGGTCGCGTGGTCACTCTTTGGAGTGATCGCAGGGTATGAGGGCGGC